>NZ_JAIQXR010000013.1:0-142708 GCF_020166615.1 Sphingobium sp. 3R8
TACTTCCGTTCTGTCCGACGGAGCCAGTTCATCAAATGCCAAAAACCCGGCTCTCTCATCGTCGATCTGCGTGGTTGCGCTGTTCGGATTATGCTATCACCGGCATCTCATCGCGTACCCCCTCGTTGCGCCTTGATCGTCTAATTGATTCCGCGAGTGTACACGCAGCCTCATGACCGAGTATCTCTTCCTGTTGTCGCCTGCCGCGTTTTGAGCGTCCTTGGTCAACCTGCCGCCATGGCGAAGCGGCTCAATGCTCGCGCGGCCGGCACCGGAGCGCGCGCGATGCTGTTCGCCCATGGCTTTGGCTGCGACCAGAATATGTGGCGCTACGTAGCGCCGGCATTCGAGCAGGACTTCCAGACCATAGTCTTCGATTATGTCGGAGCAGGCGCGTCCGATCTCACAGCCTATGACCCGCAAAAATATGCGTCGCTGGAGGGATATGCCGACGACGTCGTCGCGCTGGCAACGGAGCTTGGCATTTCCGATGGCGTGTTTGTCGGCCACTCGGTCAGTGCGATGATCGGCTTGATTGCAGCGCGCAAAGCGCCCGGGCTCTTTTCAACACTCATACTGGTAGGCCCCTCACCCCGTTATATCGACGATGGCGATTATGTTGGTGGGTTCAGCGAGGACCAGATCGTGGAACTGCTGGACTTCCTGGACACCAATCATCTTGGATGGTCGCAGGCTATGGCGCCCACCATTATGGGCAACCCCGACCGGCCTGAGCTGAGCGAGGAACTGGCCGCCAGTTTCTGCCGTACAGATCCGGAAATCGCAAAACGCTTTGCGCGCACGACCTTCATGTCGAACAACCGCGCCGATCTGGGGCCAATCGATGCGCGAGTGTTGATCCTTCAGTGCCGTGACGATGTGATCGCGCCGGAGAGCGTCGGCGCGTTCGTTCAGCAATCCATTCCCGGCAGCGAGCTGGTGCTGCTTGATGCCAACGGCCATTGCCCAAACCTGAGCGCGCCAGCTGAGACGATCGCTGCGATCAAAGCCTTTGTCTGAAGTCGAGGCCGGAGCGTCAGCCGCGCAACGGGAAGCCGGAATAGATTTCGAGCGCCTTTTCGACGTTGCCCCATGTGGATATGTGCTGGCAGAGAGAAATGGCCGCATCATTCGCGCCAATGAGACCTTTGCGGCCTGGACCGGCCGGCCGGCCGAACAGCTTGTCGGCAAACGTTTCTCGGATCTGCTGTCCATCGCAGGCAAGATTTTCTACGAAACGCATTTTGCTCCCACGCTGCATATGGCGGGTAGCTTCAACGAAGTGGCGCTCGATCTGGTCGACGATCAGGGGGCCAAGCTTCCCGTCCTTGTAAATGCCACGGGCGGACTCCACGACGGCGAGCATGTCCAGATATTGTTCGCGGTGTTCCGGGCCACGCAGCGTCGGCAATATGAGCAGGGATTGCTGGAAGCCCGAGACAAAGCCGAGGCGACCATCGTCAGTGAGCGCGCCACTTCCGAACTGCAGGAGCAATTCATAGCGGTACTCGGTCATGATCTGCGCAACCCGATCGCATCGATCGCGAGCGGTATCCATATGCTGGCCAAGGAGACGATCAGCCAAAGGGGAGCAAGGGTCGTTGAATTGATGAGCGGGAGCATCCTGCGTGCAAACGCCCTTATCGACAATGTGCTCGACTTTGCGCGGGGCCGGCTGGGCGGTGGCATCACACTTGATCGAAACGCCCGGGAACCGCTGGAACCGGTTCTGCGCCAAGTGGTAGCGGAACTGCAGTCCGTCTACCCCAAGCCGACTATCGAAACGCGCTATGAGCTGGCGGATCCGGTCGATTGCGATCGGATGCGGATCGGGCAGCTGCTATCCAACCTGTTGGGTAATGCGCTGACCCACGGCGCCAAGGACCAGCCGATCATGGTGGACGCGTCCACGTCGCGGAGCGAACTGGTGATCGCTGTTTCCAACGGCGGTGAGCCCATCCCGCCGCAAGTCCTGGAAAGGCTATTTCAGCCCTTCTTCCGTGGCGATGACCGGGTCAAACACGGCCTTGGCCTTGGGCTGCATATCGCGGCGGAAATCGCGCGGGCTCATGAGGGTATGCTTGTTGCGCGGTCGGATGTGAAGGCGACGACCTTCGTTTTCACCATGCCGTTGGATATTTGAGCGACCATCACATTCCATCGTTTTTATTTTGAACCTCGAATGATCTCAGGCATTCAGGATTATTGGGCATTCTCCCGGAAGGAACTCCAATCATGGCAGTAGACCGGGCAGTGCTCACCGTTCTCGTAGTGGAAGATGACGCGCTCGTGCGGATGCACGGCATCGACATACTCGAGGACGCAGGATTTGCGGTCCTCGAGGCGGCTGATGCGGACGAGGCATTGGTAATCCTGGATGGGCTGGACGATGTCGATCTCCTGTTTTCGGACGTCGACATGCCCGGCAGCATGAGTGGGCTAGACCTCGCTCACGTCGTGCATGAGCGATGGCCGGATATGCCCGTTCTACTCACCTCCGGTCATCATCGGATATGTGAGGCACAATTGCCGGCAGAGGGGAAATTTGTGACCAAGCCTTGGGCTCAAGCTGCTCTCGTCAAGCAAATACGAGACCTGCTTCACGCCTGACCCTCCACCGCCACAGGTGACGGATAAGGCCGCAGGGTAATATCACGTTCGTAGAGGCAAACGTTGCAGCGGCGAGGTTTATGCCAGCCAAACGGCGAGTCTTGGTGACAGCCGCCGGAATAGCTACCGGTCCGGACCTGAGGATCGAAATCCGGCTCAGGAACAGCAAGAATGGGTCGACCTATGCCTGCCGATCTCTAACGGCGCATGGCAAGTGCAGCCATGCCGGTCGCTTCGTCGGTCATGAAAAGATAGGCGTCCGTCTCAGGCTTGCGGTCCTTGTTGATCGACTTTGCCGTTACAGAGCCGTCATTGCCTTGATGAGCCGCCAGCCAAGCCTGTGCCTGTTTGAGCGCCGCCGCGCTGGTCGGTCCTCCCCCTTCCCGCAGAATGACCGCTACTATGGCGGTGGCATATCCGTCGCTCTCCTGCGGGAGGCTGGAGCCGTCGATCCTCTGCCAAGTCGACAGGCTTGGTAAATTCCATCCGCCGTCTGCTTGCTGGCAAGCGACCAGTTCCGAAATGACCTTCGTCCGCTGATCCGGTGCTAATACATCGCCAAGTTGGCTGTCAGCCCACAGGATAAGTGCGCGGGAATAAAGCGAGCCGCCGATGCCTTGGCGCAAATAGGCGCGCAGTGCTTCAATCTGCGGAGCCACCGCCGGATCGGCGGCATACCCGTCGGGCGCACGCGCGACAGCCAAGGCGGCCAATGTCGCCCCCCAATAGGTCGCTGTCGGGGATTCGAAGGGTTCCAGCCGGAAGTTGAGCCAAGTAAAGCCGCCCTTCTGATCGCCGGCCTTCATCTGCACGCCCCACATGTTGGCGAAGGCCTGTCGCGTATCGGGTCCAAGGTGGCCGCGTTCCTGATCGCGTGTCGCCAGTATCAGCGCGTTGAGAACGGCTTCGACGCCGCGAGATTCCGCCGACTTGGGCACGCCACGCGTCTGGTCGGGATAGAAGGGCTCTACCTCATCCCAAAGATAGACACGCTTTACCACATCATCGAACATCGCCATCTCGTCGACGCTTTGCCGTTGCTTGCCTGACTGGCTTCGTAGCGATGGCATGGCGAGGACATGCGGCAACGATGTATGACAAGAAACACAGCGCGTGCCATGGTCGCGCTCGGCCTTCGGCCATTGACGCCACCAGGTGAGGCGGTTGTCCAGATAGGCAGCAGCCGCAGTGCCATTCCAGGCCGACTTCTTTGTTGGCACGGCGTCTCCACGCGCGACCATCACGACAGCGAGTAAAACGGCGGAAGAAATGAGCGGCCAGCGTGTCATGCAGCGTTCCTGACGATAAGAAGCAAATGATAGCGTCGAGGCGCATGGGCACCATGTGTCATTCGACGTAACTTGCGTGGAAAGTGTTGATTGTCATGCCTTGCTATCTGCAAGGCTGTACATGACCAGAGCCATCGGCGAGCCTAGGTGCTGGGCCATCAATCCGTCGACCACACCGGCCTTATTCGAGGCCGGGTGGTTTTGGCTGGCCTTCCACTTGCCTTCGATTCGTTCGATCGCGATTTCGATGCCGGTGATGCCTTTCAATTGGCTATCGACATAGTCTGCCGGCGCATCATTCACCGACCATGGCTCGGGCTGATATTGCTCCTGCTGCCCGGTCAGAGCATCGATCTGCATCCTGAGCCAGTCGGGGTCGTCAATGATGACCGGCCGCCCTCTCGCCTGCACCATGACATAATTCCAGGTTGGTACGACTTTGCCATGCAGCCGCTTGGTGGGATACCAGGATGGCGAGACATAGGCCTGCGGTCCCTGAAAGATTACCAGCGCTTCAACGTCCCCGCGAAGGTCCGCAAGCTGCGAATTTGCCTTCGCCAGATGTGCCCGCAAAACCCCTAGTTCGCCAGCATCGGATTGCAACGTGAAAGGAATGAGGTTGGCGCTGATGCCGCTAGCGCCCGATGTCACAAGCATGGCGAGCGGATAGGCAGCGATCGCTTTATGGAGGATTTCGATGCGATCTTCGCGGAAAGCGGGAGGGCTATACATGGCGTGACCCGTCAGCCGAAGGTGCGCATCAGCAACGATGCCGCGAGGGAAAGCATGGTGACCCCGACGATAGCATCCAGCACGCGCCAGGCCATGGGACGGGCGAACAGCGGCACAAGCAAGCGGGCACCGTAGCCCAGAGCGGTGAACCATGTGAAACTGGCAGAAACAGCCCCTGCTACAAAGATCGGCCGCAGCGCAGGAGGCTGAGCCGACCCTGCCGCGCCCATCAGCAAGACCGTATCAAGATAGACGTGCGGATTGAGAAAGGTGAAGCCAGCCGTCGCGGCAATCGCCCCGCCAAGGCTTATGCTGCCGTTGGAGGCTACTGCCATAGCTTCGGGCGCGGCCATGCGTCGCAACGCTTTGAGACCGTACCAGCCTAGAAAAGCCGCGCCGCCGATTGTTAAAAATAGCGTCAGTTGCGGGATAGCTGCCAGAAAGGCGCCGACGCCTGCAACGCCCGCCACTATCAGCAGAGCGTCTGCGCTGCCGCAGAACAGGACGACTGGCCCGACATGCTCGCGCTTAAGCCCCTGTCGGAGCACAAACAGATTTTGGGCACCGATCGCCATGATCAATGCGGCGGACAGCAGGAAACCGGAGAAAAAGGGAGCAAATATGTAAGTCATGCTCTCCATATCCGGCATGTGCGCGGTTTAGCATAACTTGTTATTCTAATCTCGATGAAGCAATACTTCATCATGCTGGACTATCCCTCTCTGTCGGCTGTCGCTGCCGTGGTGCGCGAAGGCAGCTTCGAAAAAGCCGCCGCTCTGCTCAAGATCACGCCCTCTGCGGTTTCGCAGCGGGTCAGAGGATTTGAAGAACGGCTGGGGATTGCCCTCATCGTTCGCGGGCAACCCTGTACGGCTACAGATCAAGGCCGGGAGCTATGTTCACATTTCGACAAAGTGCGTCTGCTTGAAGCAGACCTTCCGATGAATTTTGCCAATGGAATGCAGGATGGCTCCCGCCCATCTTTGAGCATTGCGGTCAATGCGGACACCCTTGCCACATGGTTTCCATATGCCATAGCGGACTTTGCCCGAACGACCGGCATGCTGGTGGAATTGACGCTTGAGGATGAAGGACACACGGCCGATCAGCTGCGGACCGGAGAAGTGCTTGCTGTCGTTACTTCCGACCCGGAACCGGTTGCAGGATGCAGGACGATTGCACTGGGATCGCTCATCTATGTCGCTTGTGCCAGCCCGGACTTCGTCGCTCGATATTTCCCGACCGGGATAGACAGGGACGGTTTGAACCTAGCGCCAGTCATGCGCTTCAACAGGAAAGACCAGCTTCAGGCGAGGTGGGCTAAAGCCGCCTTCGACGCGGAAATGAATGCACCAACGCATTGGATTCCATCGACACAGGGATTTATCGACCTCGCCTGCGCCGGTCTTGGTTGGGGGCTCCAACCGAAAACATTGGCAAAACCGCATATCAATGCAGGCACTCTGGTCGAGTTGGTGCCGGCAGACACAATGGACGTCCCGCTCTTTTGGACGGGATCCCGTCTCCATGCCCAAACCCTACAAGCCATGACCGATGCTGTGAAAAATGTGGCCAGGCAGCACCTCCAACCCGTGCCAGTGTGAAGAAGCGGACTGACTGGAATCGGGGGCGAGAAATTCGGTCATGAATGTCTCCAATGGGTCGATCTTGCGAGCTTGCGATATCTTCTGCGGAACGGAAAATTGTCTCCGATCATCATTCCTATCTCGTAATGAAATCTGGCTCTTGGCCTCCACTGCTGCCCGGAGAAGTTCTCTGGCGGTATCCTCCGCAGCTTGCGGAGTCATGCTGACTGCAACCCCATCTGGTCCATCCAGCATAACCTGACCCTCTTCTGCGAACGCCTTGCCGCCTTCCTCATACACGCCTGGCTGCCGCATGTTGTCTCCATCGCCTTGTCGGCAATCGACGCTTGCCAGGCCCGTCGGTTCCTTCATTCGTTTACAAACAAATAGGACGGATCAAACTCACTGAGCATCCGCAGTCCTGCCAGATCGCTTATCGTCACATGGCCGCGCTGCATCTGCATCAGTCCGCGCTCTCGCAGTTCCTTAAGCATCCGGTTGATATGAACTGAGGTCATGCCGCAAGCCTCTCCTATATCGGCTTGGGTCAGCGGGCAGGAAAAACCCTTGCCGTCACTTAAGCTGACTGCCCGCAATTTCGCTTCGATCTCGCAAAAAAAATGACCGACACGAGCAACCGCATCAAGCCGCCCCAGTCGGAAGATCCATTCACGATGCATGGCCGCGTCCAGGAGTGTGCTGAACCACAGAAGCCTGGTCAGATTGGGTCGGTCCTTGACCAACTGATCAATGGCCTCATGCCTCACATAGGCAACCCTGCAAGGACCAAGGGTCGCGACTTCATGATCCAGGCGCTTCAAAGGATAGCCGTGCAAGTCGACAAAATCGCCTGCCACATGCACCGCAACCAACTGACGCCCACCCTCCTGATCATCCATGTACCGGCATATGAAACCTTCAACCAGATAGGTGCTTAAGCCGATCGGTTGTTTGGAAACCGCGAGACTGTGGCGAGCCGGCACATCCTGCACGGCATGGACGCTGGCCTCCAACGCCTCCAGGTCCTCTGCGGATAGTTGGTCCCGGCGGCGATTTCGGAGGAAATCGTTGAATATCGACATGGGCCTTATCCTTTCGAACACACATGCTGGCGCTCTTGGCGTTCCTGAGCGCTGTGCGCCTCGCGGCTGTATCAGTCCGCACACCCGGCCACTAGGATCATCAGCAGACAGGCGCCTGCCAATTTCCATCAGCGCCTTGCAACCCCGGCAGATAAATCCATATTGTGCGGTGCAGCATTAAAATTCGAATGAGCATCCGATGGCGTAGGTCGTATAGGAGATTTTCGCATGACGAGATTATCTGCCACAATTGCCAGACTGGCAGCAATGCGAGCGTCTCATCTAACCCAAGACGATGCCGTTGGACAAAGCCGCTTGGCGGACCTTCATGTAGTTGGTGCCAATCCCGGCGAATTAAACGCTAAAAGCTATGTGCCTGAGCGCCTGGCCGAGAAGCCGGCGCTCGTTGTCGTATTGCATGGCTGCACCCAAAACGCCGGAGGCTATGATCGGGGATCGGGCTGGTCCCAGCTGGCCGACGAGAATGGTTTTCTGCTTCTTTTCCCGGAGCAGCAGCGCGCGAATAATCCCAATCTTTGTTTCAATTGGTTCTCTGCGACCGACAATGCGCGCGGTCGTGGCGAAGCGCTGTCCATCCGCCACATGATCATGACGATGGTTGACGCATATGATGTCGATCCGTCACGCATATTCGTGACTGGCCTTTCCGCAGGTGGCGCGATGACCTCCGTCATGTTGGCCAGCTATCCGGAATTGTTCGCCGGCGGTGCGATCATCGCCGGTCTGCCGCACGGGTCAGCATCCAACATTCAGCAGGCACTCGAAGCCATGCGAGGCGCGGGAGCATATGACGCCAGAGAACTGGGCGATCGCGTCCGTCGTGCGTCGGACCATGAAGGCCCGTGGCCCAGCATTTCGATATGGCATGGCAGCGCCGACGCGACGGTCAGCAGCACCAATGCGGACGCAATTCTTGCCCAATGGCTGTCAGTCCACGACGTCGAGCCGACACCGGACGCTTGCGAACAGATAGCCGGCCACCGTCATCAGCTATGGCGCGATGGAACCGGACGGGTGCTAATCGAGGATTACCGCATCTCCAATATGGGACACGGCACGCCACTGGCCACGACCGGCCCGGAGGCTTGCGGGGCGGTGATGCCGCATATGCTGGAGGCTGGTATCTCGTCGACACGCCGGATCGCAGCGTCATGGGGTTTGCTGGAAGCCAGGGAGGCGCGCACTTCTGCGCAATCGGTACGAGAAAATCCAGACGCCGCATCCCATGTGCCGGCACCAAGGATAGGCCGTTTGGAACCGTTGCCGTCCGAACCTGCGCGCCCGATATTATCCGGGAAGGCTGGCGTCGAAAAAATAATCCACGATGCTCTTCGCGCCGCCGGTCTTATGCGGTGAAGGCAGTTCAGTCCTCGCGGTGCGCTCGACCGATCCGGTAGGGGCCGCTGCGTGATGGCATGTTGTTTCCCTTCCAACTCAGTTCGATCAGCCCATCGTCCATCATCTGATCGATCGCGGCGTGGACGACCGGCATTACCGCACGCCAGGCCTGTCTCGTCGGGTCCGCGCCGGCTTTGCTGGCGATTGCTCTTGCCACTTCGCTTGGACAGATTGTTGCCTGGTCCGAACGGCGGTCGAGCAGTTCCAAGGCAGCGGTGCGCGCATCGTGTGAACGGGCCGGCATGTCGCCGTGGGTCATGACAGAATTATAGCCCGATTTCTTCGAGCGCCGAGGCAACCTCGGGATCGATTGTGTGATCGGATTTGGGCGTGAGGCGGTTTAGCGCCGTACGCAGACGCTGTTGCGCGACTTTCAACGTCTTGTACCGCACCTCACGCGTGGCATTGGTGCGCCACGATCGGCTTTCTCCCAACAATGTTGCCCATTTTGCTTCTTCTGCCGCCAGGATCGACAGCGCCAGCCGCAGACCATCCCGCCGGCCATGCGCGTAATTTTGTTCCATGGTCATCCCTCAGCAATTTGCCTATCGTGTATAGGTAAAGTGCATCTCGTATCTTTGGTCAACGCCGCTCATGGGGCCTTCGTGCTGGCCAACTATCGCACTGACGCAAGTTAATTTCCGATTCTAGAAAGGGTCTTTCCCGACCCTTGGTCGTTCAGATCCCGAGACAGCCGCGTCTGACGGCGGGTCCATAGTGAGGATGTCCCATGACCGAACTCAGCCATGATATTTCAACGCTCAACAGCCTGATCGCTACCACGCTCGATAGCGTCGAAGGCTATACGGAAGCTGCAAAAAATACGGAAAATTCTGGCTTCGTGACACTGTTCAACGGCCTTGCCGGCGAACGCCGCCAGCTGGTTTCGCAGCTCCAGCAGCACGTCTCCTCTCTGGGCGGTGAACCCGAGGATGACGGCACCATTCTGGCAGGCGCGCATCGCGTTTTCCTCAACCTCAAATCCGTCGTTACTGGCCATGATGACAAGGCGATCATCAATGAGGTCGAGGCTGGCGAAGATCATATCAAGGCGAAATATGAAGATGCGCTCGAAGATCGAGAGCTTTCGTCCGCTGTGCAGACGCTCGTCGTTTCAGCCTACACGTCAGTCAAGGCGGGCCATGACGAAATTCGCGACATAAAGCATTCGATGGAACGTTGAATGCGTGGCGGCGGGGCAACCCGCCGCCTTCGATGCCTAGAACGCAGATGACCGCCGGGCGCCTGAAAGTTCAGCGGCATTAGCTGCCCGGCGCAGGATGATGCGATTGTCCGTCATGGCGATGAGGCCCATTTTCGCAAAGGCATCGAGCCACCCTGTCATAGGCCAGAATTGCCAGCGATCGCGAAAAAGCTGCGCGTTACGCACGATGTCCTCCAGATGCTGGAGTGGAGGGTCAAATACCTCATGATGCTGGTGAAAAGCGCCAGCGCCGCCTTTGAACAGGAGCGGAACGCCTGAATCCCGCGCCCGGAAGCCAAAGTCCGTATCCTCCGCGCCATAGCCATCAAAGGCTTCATCAAAACCTTGCAGGTCAGTGAACCGATTCCGACGGATGCCGAAAACCAATGACCAGAAGAGCCCGGCATTGGCCTCCTCCCGAATGCTTTTCGCCGGGAATGCGCGGATGGGATGGGATTTGGCTGATAGCTTGAGATGATCTTCTTCCCACCCATCACGAGCGTCTGTTGGACCCAGATATAAGGCTTCCGCACAGATTAGTGCGTCGGCGCGTTCAAGCTCATCGTCCATTTCCCCTAAAAGGTGGCGCATGGGTATGCAGTCCACATCCAGAAAGAGAAGATGCTCGCCCATTGCTGTGTGCGCCGCAGCGTTGCGAGCGGCGGCGAGCGGCAGGCCGATCCGCTCCAGCGTAACAAGGCGAACCGGGAATGGGGCTTTAGGTGCGATCAAGGCAGGCTTGCTGCCCATATCGACAATGACAAGTTCATCAGGAAGAACAACGCTGCGCCTCAACCCTTCCACCAGTTCGGCAAGATGGCCCTCCCGGTTCTTGACGATGGTCAGAACGCTGATGCTCACAGGGCACGCCGCCACAGATCGAGACGATAGCGTGGCCGTCGGCAGGCGGTGACCACCGTCATCGCGTTGGTCAGTGATCCAGACAGCTTGGCGACCGCGTCGTCACCGCTTTGCGGATAGTCGGTCTCGCCGGTAAAATGCACGAGCAGAAGGTCACCGCCAACAAGCAGATGCGCTTCCAGCCACTCGGCCGCACGACCAATGTCCATATCGTCCCAATAATATGCGACCTCGGACAGGACTATCAATTCGAACTGCCCGGAGGGTGCCGTTCGAGGAAAAGCCATTTGCTCGAATGTGACGTGATCGAGATGGGCCGTGCGCTGTTTAGCGGCTGCCAGCGCGGTTTCGCTCACGTCGATGGACAGCAGCGCTTTGCATAAGGCGCTGAGTTTCAAGGTCAGCATTCCTCTGGCGCAACCCACTTCAAAACCGCTGGCGTAGTTCCGGTCGCCAAGTGCCGCTATGCTGTCCTCGAACTTCGCCTGCTCGTAAGAGCTGGTTTCCAGATCCCACGGATCGCTCGTCCCGCTAAACATGCATTCGAAATAATCCGGGTCCAGGGTCGTTCGATGTCGGTTCATGGGCGCTTCCTGACGTAAAGAAGGTCGTGCGGCGCCATCGATCGCTTGTCTCTAGGCAGACGAAAGCCAAGGCCGTGCGAGGCGGTAAGCTGGCTGCGATGAGCTGCAAGGGCGTTGCGCGTGACGCCCGGCGACATGGACGGCGTGATAAGCGTCTTGTGCGTTCGGCTACTAGGTGCTTCACCCCAGACGCAATATTCAGCGACGGTGATCCGGCCCCGCGACCTGATCCTGACGGCATGTGCCAGGCCAGCTGCCGCAGAATGGTCGCAATGCGGCTCGTGAGCGGCAGTCGTCGCCAGGACATCTACGCGTAGTCGTCCGCACAACGCAGCAAGTTTACGGTAACTTCTGCCGAAAAGCACCGAACCTGGCACTTCAGGCGTAGCGTCCTTCCATCCAAGACATAAGGGCGCTCTGACTTGTAAGCCTGAAAGGCGCCGCAATGCCTGCCGCCCCTCCCGCTGACGGGCAGCGACGATCGAGCCTGCTTTCCCGTCTTTAAGCGGATGCGACCCCGACCCATCGGTCAGATAGACAAGTCCAGCGAATTTTCCTGCTTTGGCCATATGGGCGATGAGTGCGCCCGTACCCAGCGTTTCGTCATCAGGGTGCGGGGCAATGACGAGCCAGCGAAGGGCACGCCATGGCCTTGCTGTCAGGGGATGTGCGCCGATGCGCCCCATCACCATAGGATATCTCCGCTGCCCCAGGCATCATGATCGAGCCATGCGATCGCAGCCTGATCCTTTGCATAATCTGGTCCGGCCTGTCTCAAATAGACGCTCAGATCCCGGATGATCTTGTCGATACGTTGCCCATCGATGGCGCTGCGCGTGCCGATGATCCGGCTTGCCAATTCCATAACGTCGAGCGCTGCCCGTTCGACAACGCCACGGGTCATGCGGGCAAACGCCGGGCCATCCTCGTCACCCGCCGCTGCGCGGGTGGCGCATTCACGAACCCACAGATAAGCAGATCGCGCCGCAACGACCGCATCGGCGAATTTGGCACGCTGCAACGGATCTTCGCGGGCTGCTGTCGTCATGGCGGCGCGTGTCTCGGTTAACAGCGCCTCGACACCGCCGAGCTGGACAGCGGTAAAACGCCACGCACCAGTCGTGAAGTCCGGCTCCAGATCATAGTCGCCGCCTTTTCCCAGAAGAGCGTCGGGTCCAACGGACAGGCCACTTAAGTCGTACATCCCGCTTCCTGTCGCGCGCATGCCCCGCATGCGCCATTGCGACAGGTCCGTTCGCGCGGCTTCATCCGCCGGAACGATGACAAGCTGCCTTAGACCACTCGATGGTTGCGCCGTGATGATCGCATGGGTCAGCCCGCCCGCCCCGGTCGCAAAGGATTTGGCACCGTCCAGGGTCCAGTTGTTGTTTGCGCCGCCGAGGCGCACTCCGGGCGGTGGTTCGGTCGCCCAGACGCCGAACAGCGCACCATCGTGCAATTGCTGGTGCAGGACCGCGCATTGAACAGCCGTGCCAAACCAGTCGAACAGCAAAAGCGCGTTGACATGCCCTTCATACAGCCGCCCGACGCTAAGGTCGGCACGTCCAATGATGCGCAGGACAGACATCATGGCCATATATTGAGCCTGACGGTCAGGAAAGATGTCGCCGCCAGCACTGATCGGCGCAAATGGGTGCAGCAGTCCAGCTCCCCGCAGCAGCTTCACGCTCTCGATTGGAAATACCGGAGCGGCATCATAGCGTGTACCAAGGTTACCGAGAGGCTCTGCGATGGCTTGCGCCCGCTGCGCCGGCATGTTGCTCTCTATCGGCTTTACATCAGCGATGCTCATGCGGCCTCCTCCTGCCCAGGGCAGGTGGCGCCCGCTACCATGTCGAGCCATTCGGCAGCCCTGCGCGCGCCATTGGGATCGTGCAGCTTTTGCCGGGCCTCTGGCGACAATGCCAGTGTATCGCGTATCAGCTGTTGCCACCGCTCAGGCTGAGGCCAACTATCAACAACCAGGGCCGCGCCGACTTCCCCCAGCCGTTGCGCCGTCGTGCGTTGCTCATCATAAGGCCGGTCCTGGGCTATGCAGACGAAAGGGCGATCGGCGGCAAGCACGCTACCCACCAATCCATCGCCGGCTGCCCCAACCACCAGGGTCGCGCGGGCAATCTCACGATCGCAATCCTGCACCCAGCCAAGGATGGCAAGATTCGAGGGAGGATCATGCGGCATCGAGCATGGTCCGGTCACCCGCCAATGCCATTGCGGACAGCATCGGGCGGCCTGTGCGAAGGCTTCGCCATCGCCTGACTGACCTCCGCGACCCACAACGATCAGGATAGTGGGATCGGCATTTCTCGTGGGGGTTGGCCGGCCTGCTGTGATGCCGGGAAGATAGCGCGTCTTTTTTCGCACCCATGTCGGGGTAGAGGCCACGTCCAGATCCTGATGAAAGGGTGCCATCAACGCCGTAGCGCTCTGGAATGCGTCCAGATGGGGGCGGTCGGTCCTATTGCCGTTCAACCGGACATAGACAATCGGGACAGACGCCAGACGCGCCACCATGGCGATCTCAACAGACACATCGATGACCATGAGGGCGGGCCTATGAATGTCGATCCACCGTGCGATCCTCGCGATCCGCGAACGGATACCTTGATGATCCAGCGGAGCATAGTGCAGGCTGTCGGGCCGGAAATGAGATCCATCTGCGCCATTGAACGCACCGGTGTCGAGGCGATCATCGGCAAGATCGATACCCAGTGAACCAATCCCTGTCCCAAGAAGGACGACACGGCCAGCTGACGCATTGGCGATGGCACGCGCGCGGGCCAGATGCCCGGCACCATGATGATGGACATAATAGCCGATCGGCCGGAGGCTCATCGTCCTGCCTCCAGTTGCATATCGTGTGGCATGGGCGGAAGGCACGCCTCATGGTGCGCGATGTTCGCACCGCCATCGGCACGCTGGCGCATGGATTTGCGCCATGTCGCACGCTCGATCCAATGGTCGAAGGCTGGCGCCATGGGTGGGTTTTTCGACTCTGCTGCCTTGGACAGCGCACGCATTCCCGCTGCCATGCCACCTTCGGCGCGCCCTTCGGTTCTGGGTGAGACACGGACATAGACATCGGCAGGATGCGCCAGCCTGCCCCCCATGGCGACGGCCGCCCGGACCAGCGCGCGATCTTCCCCGGTTGGAAGGAGCGGAACGCCGCCACAAGCGCGATATAAGGCTGCTCGAATGGCGAGGGATGCGCCTGTATGATCGCCGTGTCGCGGCGCCGGGTCCCATACAACAGGATCGATGCGATCCTCGATCTCGCGCACCTTCGACCAATAATCATCCCATGCCCGCTGCAACTGCGTCACGGATGGCGGCAAAGGCTCATTCACTTCGTCGATGACGATCCTTCCACCGACGAGATCAGCGCCTCGCCTGAAGGCCGTCGCAATGTTGCTCAGCCAATCGACAGGTGGGCGTACATCCGCATCCGTGCTGACAAGAATTCCTGCCTCAAGGCTGGAAAGGGATCCAAGCCCTTCTGTCATGGCTAATCGCCGCGCAGATCCTGCATGCGCCAAAGCCGCCGGGAATTCGGCCACCACGGCCCGGATATCCAGTCGGCCGGCATGACGCGTTCGTGCTTCGCCAATCCTCTCCAGGCTGTCGTCCGTCGTATTGTTTACGGCGATCAAGACGCAGATGATTCCGGGCCACGACTGCGCGGCGATAGCTTTCAACAATGTAGCAATCCGCTCACCTTCATTGCGCGCCGGGACACACACGCACAGAGAAACCGGCGAAGTGCCGAACTCCGGTGAGGCAAGGCGGGGTGCCGGTTCAGCCATGTAACGGGGCTTCCATCACAGTCTTGGATTGTTGAGTGAGCGCAGGCGGCATCAAATCTTCGCGCGTCTTGCCCACCAGTCGCAACCGAGCGTCACCGCCCACGACAAGCCTGCGATAGAGAGCTTCATAGGCATCGATCATACGGCCAGCGTCGCAGACCTGCTCGGCGCGACGGCGGCATGCGCGGCGATCAAGCGACAGCGCTGCCAAGGTCGACCGCGCCAGCGATTCGACGTCATCTGGAACAGCCAACACGCCACACGAATCATCCAGAATGTCGGGTATCGCACCGCGGGTAAAAGCGGCTATCGGCACGCCGCAGGCAAGCGCCTCGGCCACGACCAGCCCGTACGGCTCCTCCCAGAGAGGCGTACACATGAAAGCGCGTGCGCCGGCTACCAATTTTGCAAGCTCTCCATGCGCGAGGTGACCGACATGGATGGCGTCGGCACCCAGATGCAGGGCAATCTGTTCTCGAAAATAGACTTCGTCGAGGATCGGGCCTGCGATCCTGAGTGGCAATCCGACTTGTTTTGCGGCCGCGATCGCGAGGTGCAGCCCCTTTTCCGGAACGATGCGTCCATACCAGACCAGATAGGCCTCCGTGTCGGGCGCAGGGTTAAATGAGAAGCGATCGAGGTCGATGCCGTTCATGATAACCGAGTCGACCGGCAGAACATGATTCCATAATTCGCCAACGGCATTGGAAACAGCGACGAACGCGTTGTTGCGCGCCCGGCACAGGCGAATGCCGCTCTCGAGCCAGCAAAAAGGCGGTGTGTGCAGCGTGGTCACCATCGGCATCGGCAGACTGTCCGCCATCGTTACCGGGATATAATGCAGGCTATTATTGTGGATGACGTCAAAACGCCGATGGCGAAGCTCACTCATCAGGCTGAGATAGGCATGATGCTCCTTGAAGAAGGCCACGTCCGGCGCCTCCGCCGTGCCCACAGTGCTGATCGCCGTCTCCGAACAGATAGCTTCCAGGCCCAGACCAGGCTCCGATCGCGAAGAGGCGAATATGGTTACGGCATGTCCCCGATCCCGCAGCGACCGGGCGAGGAGATGCGTATGCATTTCCAATCCGCCCGCAAATGGCTCGGCAATCGGATATTTAAGGTGAGCGATAATGCCGATTCGCATCTGGCGTCGTCCTTACAGGTTGGCAAGGAGGGCCGGCCTGTCGCCGGCCTTCGATAGAGATGGATGAAAAGCTCAGCTTTCCAGCTGAGCATCCAGATCGACCGCAGCCTCGCGGGGCCAGTGACGCAGGGCCCTGCAAGCCTGGATGAACGCCTTGGCATCGGACGGTTTTGCGATCGGAAGGCAGGCCTCATCCAGATCTTCCGCTATGCCGGCCTTGACGAAGATGGCCTCGGCGTCCTTGCCGATGCCGATATATTTGCAGTGGGCGAAGGCGTCGGTCACAAAATCCCTGGCAGCTGCATCAAGAGCCAGAGAAGCAGCGCCTTTCGCAGATACCAAAATAGCGACCGCGTCGAACAGGACGGAAGGTCCGCCATCGATCTTATGTTTGGCCGCTACTATAGTGCCGTCGGACAAGGTCACGCCCGCGATCTTTGGCGCAATCACTTCATATACCGCGCCTTCATCATCGATAGCATTGAGCAGCGCTTTGAAGATGGCTGCATCAGTGCCATCGCTCAGCAATATACCAAGTTTGCGACCCTTGAAGCTGTCGGGTCCATTCTTGACTATGCTCAGCGAGTTGGAGGGTGGCAGATCATCGATAGGGGCGCGCGCGACGACCGCGGCTTCAGGCAGACCGATACCAAGCCCATCGGCGACCGTCTCAGCCAGCGCCGCATCGACATGGATGAGATGAGACACAGTGCGCGAGCGTATGTCGGGCCGTTCGACCTTCGATAGTTCGAACACCAGAGCATCGCCGATATGCTTCTGTTCGCTCGGAGCCTGGCTGATGAAGAATTGCCGAGCCTGGCTATAATGATCGGCGAAACTCTCCGACCGTACACGCTGTTTCGGTCCATCGGCCGTTTCGGCAAAGCTAGTGAAGCCGCGCGCCGGGTCTTCGCGGGGGCCACCTTGAGTAGATCCCCAGCTATTGGGCTCATAGTTCACGCGACCCTTGGGGTTGCGCATGGCCATATGACCGTCCTGCTGGAAATGGGCCATCGGACATTTGGGGGCATTGATGGGTAGGTGGGTGAAGTTGGTGCTGCCCAGGCGTTTGATCTGCGTATCGAGATAGGAGAAGTTGCGTCCCTGCAGGAGCGGATCGTTCGAGAAATCGATGCCCGGCGGAACATTCTGCGTCATGAATGCAACCTGCTCCGTCTCGGCGAAGAAATTGTCGACGACACGATCGAGCACCAGCCGTCCGACGATACGAACCGGCACCAGTTCCTCCGGAATGAGCTTGGTCGCATCGAGAATGTCGAAATCGAAACTATCCGCAAAAGCGTCATCGAAAAGCTGGACGCCCAATTCCCATTCAGGAAAATCGCCAGCATTGATCGCATCCCAAAGGTCGCGACGATGAAAATCGGGATCGGCGCCGTTGATCTTCACCGCCTCGTTCCAGACCACCGATTGCAGCCCCTGTTTGGGCTTCCAATGGAACTTGACGAAGGTGGACTTGCCTTCACAGTCCACGAACCGGAAGGTATGAACGCCAAAGCCTTCGATCGTCCGAAGCGAGCGCGGAATGGTCCGATCGGACATGATCCACATGATCATGTGGATGCTCTCGGGCGTCAGGCTGATGAAATCCCAGAAATTGTCATGGGCAGTCTGCGCCTGAGGGAAATCCCGGTCCGGTTCGGGCTTGGCGGCATGGATGAGGTCAGGGAACTTGATCGCATCCTGAATGAAGAAAACTGGGATATTATTGCCGACCAGATCCCAGTTGCCCTCCTGAGTGTAGAGCTTCACCGCAAAGCCGCGAACATCGCGGGCAAGGTCGGGCGATCCCTTTGAACCTGCAACCGTTGAGAAGCGGACGAAGGCAGGAGTACGCTCTCCGACCCGCTGAAACACATCGGCGCGCGTGACGTCAGCAAGGCTCTCGGTCAGTTCGAAATAACCGTGCGCGCCATATCCGCGCGCGTGGACGACGCGCTCGGGAATGCGTTCATGATCGAAATGGAACATCTTCTCGCGAAAATGCGCGTCCTCAAGCAGGGCAGGTCCGCGCGCGCCTTGCTTGAGGCTGTTCTGATCATCGGCCACAGGGATGCCATGCTGGGTCGTGAGGGTTGCGATGTCGCCGCCCGCGACCTGATGGGTTTCCCCACCGCTACCCTGAGCCTCGGCATAGGTCGGCAATATCGCCGCATCGACGGGCAGTGCAGGGGCTTTCTCAGGACTTTCCCCACCGATGTCTGAAGACGACAAGTCGGCAGCTGTGACTTTCGCTTTGACGCTTGCCTTGGCTTTGCTGGATTTCGACGGGGGTGGAGTTTTAGCCATGATCATCCTCATCTAATTGGCGATTATCGCGATGAGGGCTGGAGCCGATCGGATCGGACGATGGCAGCCCTGACGGCGGTAGAGATGCAGTCAGGAACAGGCAGCGCTGCGCGAAGTTGCCAGGTCGGAGCGTAAATTAACCTGTGTCATCACGATTGTGGGGCCAGCGAAGCAACGGCCAGCCGCGCGGTCCGTTATAGCTACGCGCTGGCGTCCGCTAGAGCAGTTTCTTCATTTTGACAGGATCACGCTTTCATGTTCACCGAGCGGTTTCTCAGACACAGGCGCGGCGTGCACCTTGAAATTGAGGAGCGGGCGCGGCTCGAAACGGCCATCGGTGAGATCAAGACGTTGCCGCCGCGGACCAATGTCGTGGTGGCAGGTGAGGAGTTGAGCCAAAGCATATTGCTGCTCGAAGGTTTCATGTCCCGCTATATCGACGATCGCAACGGCTTGCGGCAGCTCGTTGCGGTGCATGTGCCGGGCGATTTTGTCGATCTCCATGCGTTCCCGTTGAAAATTCTCGACCATGATGTGGCTACGATGACGGCTGCTACAGTCGCGATAGTGCCGCATTCCGAGTTGGAAGCGATCACGCATGACCTGCCCGCATTGTCACGCAAATTATGGTTTTCCACACTGATCGATGCCGCAATCCATCGTGCGTGGCTATTTCGCCTCGGGCGGCTTGATGCGGTAGGTCGGGTCGCGCATTTCATTAGCGAGACGAACGTCCGCCTTATGTCGGCGGGGCTGAGCGACGGCCGGCGCTTCGCGCTTGGCCTTATCCAGTCTGATCTGGCTGAAATCTGTGGACTGACGAACGTGCATATCAACCGCGTTTTGCGTCAGCTTCGCGAGGAGCGACTATGTGTTTTTCGTTCGTCCCTCGTGGAAATTTTGGACCCTGAAAAATTGGCTGCCGTGGGTCAGTTCAATCCAGCCTATCTTTATATCGATCTGCAATCCGCCGAAGCTCCGTCCTCATGCCCAAGGCCAATTACATGATAGAATTTCCAAATACGCCACAGCCCTTGAGTGAGCCGGGAAATGCGAGTGCAGAAGATGGTCTGGTCATCCTAGACGGCCCAAATGGCGTTGCTATTACGATGACGGCAGACGCGGCGCGGAAAACCGGCGATAGTCTGATTTCGGCTGCAGATATCGCTGACCGGCAGGCCAATAATATGGCATGATCGTCGCGTCAGCTACTTTGAGGAAATGCTCCGCAAAAGCTGACCGTCGGCAACTGGAAATCAAAAAGCCCTGGCTGAGTGGCAACAAAGGGTCGATCAAGATGCCGACAGTCCCGTTTCGCTAGCTGTTTTCGGGTGCGTGATTGCAGCGGAGTGCGGCATATCCATTGATATGATTTTGGGATGTGCTCCTAGAACGGTTGGTTGACAGAACGATACATCCATATCGGACCAGTATCTTCGGTCACCGCTGATCTCTTTTAGAAAATGGCAATCCCCAGCTCCGAATATCGGTCGCATGAAATTGCGGGCATATCCTTCCGGGCGACGCAGATGGAACATCCATCAGCATATTTGTCCCGATCCTATGGAGCAGTGCGGAGCGCGTGCACCATCCGGTATCAGGCCTTATTTCCCAGCATTTTGCCTCTTAATAATTGGAATCGTTGGCCTATCGATAGCCGCGCTTTCAGATGCCGGCGCGGATGGTCGCTACATCGTGATCGCTGCGCCAGGCGCGACGCTCGCGGATACGATCAATCTCGTTCGCGACGCCGACGGGCGCATCGTTCAGGCCGGCCGCTTTCGCAATATCGTTATTGCCGGGTCGGATCGACCCGATTTCCCAATTGCCTTGCGGCATGCGGGAGCCTGGCTTGCAATTGCTGCACCCGGGCGCGACGGTTGCCTTGATCCCTTATCACAGAAGGCTCCATCATGACACAGTTGGACCAGTTGCGCCTTCATTTCGGCAAATTTCTACTCCCGCTTCTCTGGGCGCATGTCCCGCTGCTTGCTGCCGTGGCGATGCTCACGGGTCATCCCCCCTTCGGCGCGGCGCTCGCTGGCGCATTTCTGGCGGCGGTCTATCACATCACATGGTCGCGTAAGGGCATTGTCCCCTCCACCCGATATCTTTCCGCCGTGGCCCTGATGGGGGAACCGGCGATCTTGCTCCTGCTGCTGCGCGGCCATGCCTGGCAGATGGACATGCACATGTATTTCTTCGCCATGCTCGCGCTCACCATTGCCTGGTGCGACAGGCGGGCCATTCTGGTGGCTGCGACCGCCACAGCAGCGCATCATTTGCTCCTGCTTTATCTGCTTCCCAATGCCGTCTTCCCCGGTGAAGGCAATCTTGAACGCGTCCTGCTGCATGCAGGCATCGTGGCCTTCCAGACGGCTGTGCTGGTCTGGTTCAGCGACAAGCTGGTTGAGAGCTTCGGTCGCAATCAGCGCATGGGCGACGAGATATTGGCCAAGAATGAGGCACTGGAAGCCCGCACCTGGGAAGCCGAGAAGGCCAATCAGGCCAAGTCACTTTTCCTCGCCAATATGAGTCATGAAATCCGAACGCCCATGAATGCGATATTGGGCTTCTGCCATCTCGCCCTGCGCACCGACCTTGATCCCAGGCAAAGGGACTATGTCGGCAAGATCAACCAGGCCGGCCAGTCGCTGCTTCGGCTGATCAATGACATTCTCGATTTCTCTAAAAATGAGGCAGGCAAGCTCACGCTGGAATCGCGTCCTTTCGATGTGCGACGTGCCATCGAGAACCAGATGCACCTTGTAGCGGATGCGGCGAAGGCCGGCCATGTGGCGCTAGTGTCGCGTATCGGGCCCGAGGTGCCGGATCGCCTGTCTGGCGACGAATTGCGGTTCGGGCAGGTCGCGCTCAACCTCTTAAGCAATGCGGTCAAATTTTCAGAGGGTGGATCCGTTACGATCAGCCTTGCCCTTGTGGATGCGGGTGACAGCGATGTGATGCTCGAATTGGCGGTCCATGACATGGGAATAGGCATGACACTGGATCAGCAATTGTCGCTCTTCCAGTCCTTCACCCAGGCAGACAGTTCGACCACGCGCCGCTTTGGCGGCACGGGTCTTGGTCTCGCTATCTGTCGGCAGATCGTTGAGCAGATGGGCGGGACCATCCGTGTCGATAGCGTTCCCGGCGGTGGCAGCAGCTTCACCTGCCTGATGCGCATGACCCGGGCTGAGGAACCGGTTAGCCTGGAAGTGCCCGTCCCGCCCCACATTCGTCAGCTTCATGTGCTTGCGGCGGATGACAATCCCGCGTCGCGTCAAATATTGCAGGACGTCTTTGCTGGCTGGGGCATGATGATCGATCTTGTCGCCTCGGGCGATGAGGCGCTGGCGGCGGTCAAGGGCGCCGACGAGATGGATAAGCCCTATGATCTCCTACTGCTTGACTGGAAAATGCCAGGAATGGATGGCATGCAGGCGATCGAAGCTATGGGGAGAACCACCTATCGGACTCGACGTCCAAGGACGGTGATCATTACCGCCTATGGCGCAGACGCGTTCGTCCAGAGTGGGCATGAGGGCGACGTTGCGGCCTTCCTTACAAAGCCGATCATCCCGACGATGCTCCTTGAGGCGATCACGAATATTTTTGCCCAGGATGCCGATCCTTTGCATGATGGTCTGGTAGTAAAAACGCTGCCATGCGTCTCCCCGCAGTTTCATGGACTCCCCATTCTTCTGGTCGAGGATAATGAGATCAATCGGGAGATCGCACTGGAATTACTGGGCGATGCCGGGCTCGTGGTGGACTGGGCCGAAAATGGCAAAATTGCTTGTGAGATGGTGCGAAGCCGGCCCGACGCCTATGCCGCGGTCCTGATGGACGTACAGATGCCCGAGATGGACGGCATCACGGCCACTTGCATCATACGGGAAAGCCATTCGGCCGACCGCTTGCCGATCATCGCCATGACCGCCCATGCCTATGAAGAGGAGAAGGCGCGGTGCCGCGATGCGGGTATGAATGACCATGTCGCCAAGCCGGTGGATCCCGTTGCCCTGATGGCGACCCTTGATCGCTGGCTTGCAGTACCCGTGCCGACCATTCAACCGGCACCGACGATGATAGAGAAGGCAGGCGATGGCTCATTGCCTGACAGCCTGCCGCCCTTCGACATCGCGGCGGCTTTGGTGCGTGTCAACGGAAAGGCCGCTCTTCTGCAAAAGCTGATCGTCACGTTCGGCGATACCTATGCAAACGTCGCGCATGACCTGCGAATGCATATAGCCACCGGACTGCTGGCCGACGCGCGGCGTCAGGCACATAGCCTTAAGGGCGTTGCCGGATCGCTGGGCCTAGCCGACGTGGAGCCGATAGCAGCGGAGATTGAGCGCATGCTGGCCAATGGCCGGATCGCGCCGGCGCGATCCGCGATAGACCGACTGGAGCAGGCGATTGCGCCAGCGATTGCCGCGGCGCGCAGTCAGAAGATCGCGCCCGTAAGAGATCGCCACCTGGCCTTTATGTCTGCCGATGGAGAAGAGGCGCGGGCCGCGCGTGAGGCACTGCATGATCTGCTGCGCTGCCGCAGCCTGCGCGCACGTGCCAGCTTCCAGCTTTTCGCAGATGCGCTTGGCATGTCTGAACAGATGCGGGCGATCCATCCCGTTCATCTGGCCCTGGAAAGGCTGGATTATGATGCGGCCCTGCATTGGATAGAGGATGAAAGCCACTTACCGACCATGGACCGGGAAGCCATGTCATGACCAAAGCCAGGATCCTGATCGTCGACGATGAAATCTCCAATATCGAGATCATGAATGCGCTACTTGAGGATGACTATGATATCTGTTTCGCGACATCGGGGCGGCAGGCCATCGATACCGCGCGGATAGCACAACCTGACCTGGTTTTGCTGGATGTGCTGATGCCAGACCTCGATGGCTTCGAGGTTTGTCGGCAGTTCAAGTCCGATGCCATGTTGGTGGACATCCCGGTGATCTTCACGACCGGTCTGGGTGACACCGAAGACGAGATGCGGGGCTTGTCGCTGGGCGCTATCGACTATGTCACCAAGCCGATCCAGCCGGCCATCCTGCGGGCCCGGGTTGGCAACCATGTCGAACTGAAGCGCCTGCGTGATCAACTGGCTGCCATGGCGGTGACGGACGCTCTTACAGGTCTCAGCAATCGGCGACATCTCGAGCGAGCGCTGGAAACGGAAGCGTCGCGTCTGTCACGAAGTGGCGAATGGCTATCTGTCGTCATGCTGGACATCGATTTCTTTAAACAGTTCAACGATACCTATGGCCATCCCGCCGGCGACCGTTGCATCATGATGGTAGGAGCAGCATTGACGCGGGCGGTGAAGCGCGCCAGCGATGTGTCGGCCCGCTATGGCGGCGAGGAATTTGCCTGTATCCTGCCAGGCACAGATCCCCACAGCGCTGAACTTGTTGCACAGGAAATTCTACTGCAGGTCCAGTCACTCAACATTCCCCATGAAATGTCGCAAGTCAGCCCGTTCATCACCGTCAGCATAGGTGTGGCTAGCGCGCGTTGCTCATCCACGATGGAGGTGGGGCGCTGGATTTCGGAGGCTGATCAGCAACTTTATGCAGCAAAGCGGGAAGGGCGAAACCGAATGGCTCTGAAGCAATTTGGCAGTGAGAATGCGTTGTGCCATCCGTAACGCGGATTTGCAGACGGCTGACTGGCGTCTGAAATGGCCGCCCAGCGTCGCTAAGGGCGTAAAGCCGTCAGTGTGGGGCACCCACCAAGGGCATCGATGTGCCACGTTGGAGGTGGCCAACACCACTTGAAGGAGGCGCCCGTGTCGGAAGTTAGCATAATCGGGTTGGCTTTTACTTCCTAGAGTCCATCTTGTTCGAAGACAGAGTGATACTCCATTTCGGATAAAGACGGGGTCGCAACGAAAGTACGCTTCCGGTACGCAGCCGCATGCGTGATCGATATCAAATAATTGACGGACCTGCTTTGCTGGAAGATTTCATAAATCCCCATAATGCAGCCCTATGTGAAGCGCTGTGTAATTCCATCAATGCCGATATCAGCATTCTTAACCGAAAGATCGAGGTTTTGAGAACTTTGGTTGGGCCAGAGATTTTTCGGCCCAACCAATCACTCTAATTGTACCGTCAATTTCTGGTGTGGTTTTGTTGGAACATCAATTTCTTCTGTGCCTTTTGCGCCCATTCGCTCATGAGTTTGGCGCCAGCAGCCGATAGTTCGAGATGTATCCTGCGACCATCCCTGAGATCTGGCCGACGTACCACCAGCCCATTCTCCTGAAGCGTCGTCATATGACGCAATGCAGTAGTGGGCGGTGAGCATGAGGCGATACAGGCGCTGGATACGCTGACTGCGCGATGTTCCAGCAGAGAAACGTAAAGATCAATGAGTATGTCCCATGCCGGATCGCTGAAAAGACCGAAAGGGAATATGTCGGATCTTAGCCTGCGGAGCGCATAGGTCTGTCGCATCAGCGCGAGATGATCAAAGTCGGAACGTCCGGCTTGGCTTTGAACGATTGGTGGCTCGATCGGCGAACATGAAAAGCCGATCAGTTCGCTATCCTCGGTGATCTTCGTCTTGTTGATCCGATTCAACCAATGTTCGAATGTGGCGCGCAGAGCGTCAACGGTCGGTCCGTCCAGCCCCGTTTGGCCAGACGGAAGCTGGGGCTTCCAATTCTCCATGTGAAAATCCTCATTGGCGACTGATCGGTCGCAAAGGTGGCCGTGGGTAAGGCGGCAGCGCTACTACTGGGTGGGGTTTCGTCGTTTTCTCAAGCGCCCGTCCAGATATATGCCGCGCACCATCAGGAGTTGCATGGGGATCGCCATCAGTCCTTTCAGGCCATGATAGACTGCCGGTTTAAACCCGATCGGCAGAAAAGCTGCCAAGTGAATGGCAATAGCTGCAAGCGCGCATCCGGCACTCCATAGAGGCCAATAACGGTTGCTTTTTATCGCCAACGCTGTGAAAGCCAGTAAACAGAGAATATCGACCATCAAGACGGGAACCGATGCATGGGTCCAATTTTGATCCAATAATCCGGCCCAAAAGCCCGCCCCTGTCTTGAATGCGATGATCGCTGCACCGTAGCGCCCCACAATCCCGCCAGCCTGAAATGCGAACAGACAGCATAACAGCGTCATAGCCCAGTAAAACTGTAAGATCCCCATTTTTCAGTCATCCCACAAACTGGGATGGCGGAAGAGCATGTATTTTACGATTATGCAACTACGCGAAGGTGATGCTGATCACCGGCCGTATCGATCTTCCAGGGGCAAACCGGTCCAGGCTCGCATCCAATTTCAGCATGGCGTAGATTTGACTGGAACTTCATATCGATAAGTTCCTGATGAACAGTCACAAACGCCCTGCGGCCGTCGACCATCATTTTAAATCCGTCCGCCAGCCCCTCGAGCGTTGGCTGGGTCATAGCATCATTCAAACGCGCTTCATCAAATGCGTTCAAAACGTCGGTGGTCAGTACTGATAGTTTTTTCAGCGCGCCGTCGATCGCGTTCTGTGTGCGGCCCAGATTCGTCACCACCTGGCGCGCCGTGTCTGCGTTCAAGTTTTCCATGTCTGCTCCCTTGGGACATCCACGAAGAGGATGCCCATTCTAGATTATTGAAAAGTCGAGAAAGGCCGAATCGTCAGGACAGGACGACGAAGGCCCCCTTAATTACGATGACCATTGCCATAGAGACGATGATCACAAATAGCGCGATCTTGGATATCGCAATCAGTTTTGCACTCGATGTCAGGTCATTCGATGGCCCTCCCGTAGGTGGAAGGCCGAGCCTTTGGAGTGATCCACCCCGTGGCTCGGCGACCACTTCGAGATCATCCATTTTGGGTAGTTCGGCAACCGCTGCCGATTTGAATTCAAATTTTTGAACGGAGTCTGCTGTCTCGATTTTAGCCAGTAACAGCGCGGCGGCAGCTCTGTTTTTCACGCCAAGCGTCACGGTCGCACGGCGCAAATATTGATCGACCGTACCGTGCGACAAGCCAACGAGCGGGGCGATTTCCTTGGAGTTTCGTCCTTCCCCAACCAGGCGCAAGCACTGGCACTGGACACTGGATAAACCGAGCTCATTCCCCATAGCGCTTTCCTCGCCGTCGGCTTCGTTAACCATCTTAACGATACAGATTCTGCTACGGCAACATGTTTCGGAGAACGTTTTAACGAAGGTGCCGACCGACCCAGGCGACACGACCAACCACATTCACCAAGGCCGGATCGATATCGGTCCAATCGGGATAATGGGGATTGTCGCTGACCACGCTGAACGAACCTCGTTTCGGCCCCATGGCGATCCGCTTGACCAGCAACACCCCATCCAGGCGCAGCACATAGATGCCATCCCGCAAGCGAACGCCGTCATCGTCATGGTCCACCATGATGTCGTCGCCGTCATTCAGGGTGGGTGCCATTGATTCGCCGTCCACCCGGATGATCGACACCCCCTGCGGCCGCACGCCCAGCAGGCGCAACCAGCGGGCGTCGAACGCCATAGCGCCTGCGGCCCATGCATCATCGTCAAGCGACCCATGACCGGCCGATGCTCCCAACGCCAGACGCGGCACGGCCACCACCGTCGGCGGGGACTGCACGCTTACCGGCGCCGTGGTGGAGGCGATCGTTCTGCCCCCCAGCACCTGTTCGGGCACGCCGAAATAGCGCGCCAGCACATGGCGATCAGCTTCATCCAGCTTTCGCGGTGTTCCGCGCTTGATGAACTGCTGAATATACGCGGGATTACGGCCTATCAGCCGAGACAGATCGGCATATGTAACGCCACGGTCGATAGCAAGGTTATCTAATATGCTTCGCGTATCATATTTCATGCCCGTCTAACACTTTTCGCGAGTGGGCGACCGTTATCCCAGTTCAGCTTATAGATTGCCAGCCTAGCCTTCAATTGCCCGCATGTCACGTTGTGGTAGCCAGCATCAACTCTGATCACGTGATCATATGGCAACGGACGTCGATCGTCTTTTTGGCATCACGCCTTATCGTTGGTGAACTAAAGATATCTTATTTTGCAGTTGCGGTTCGAATTGCGGACCGTCCGTAATTCAGGGGCCAAAATCGACTGTCGAATGTCTCGGAAGGGTCGTTCATCTTAAGTCGTTCACCACCGACCATTCTAAATCAAACCGTGCCAGATACGCACAACATGCTGGCGCCGCCATTCGACTTCATCGCGAAATGCTTCCTGCCGGTCATCAATCGCATGGGGCCGAAAGTTGAGGCTCGACTTGTAGGGCACGGTTTCTACCCGCGCGGGGGAGGCCGGATCGAGGTGGATAACCGTTCGGTAGAAAGGCGGCCATGCTCCGTGCCGCATGGAGCATGGCCGCACAGATCGGTGCGCAGTTCTCTTTTAAGCGTTCCTTCTCATGGCCATTACGGCCGTAGGAGAAGTGTCATGGGATTATCAGAGTTTGATCCCGCCGCTCGTGAGCGAGTCTCGTGGAATGCAGGGCGCAAAGTTGGAGCGAAGCGAGCGCTCAAACCGCGCCAGATCTGGGCTGTGCGTTTCTTTCTAGATCAGCACGGGCGACTCCGGGATCGCGCGCTTTTTGATCTCGCAATCGATAGCAAGCTGCGTGGCTGTGACTTGGTGAAGATCAGGATTAGCGACATCGTTTGCGATCGGAAAATTCGGACACGAGCCACCGTCGTTCAGCAAAAAACAGGCAGGCCTGTTCAGTTTGAGCTGATGGACGATGCTCGCGCGAGCCTCCTTAAATGGCTTGAGCTTCGGGGTGGTTCCCTGGACGATTACGCCTTCCCGAGCCGGACCAATCATTCTGCCCACATAAGCACAAGGCAATATGCACGGCTTGTCGATGAATGGGTGACAGGAATTGGTCTGCCTGGCGAGGACTATGGTACTCATTCTCTTCGGAGGACCAAGGCGTCGATCATTTATAAAGCGACCGGAAATCTCCGCGCGGTCCAGATCTTGTTAGGGCACACCAAGATCGAAAGTACGGTCCGGTATCTCGGAGTGGATGTGGAAGACGCTTTGACATTAGCAGAGGGTACAGAAATCTAAGTTTGCTGGTTCCCCGCTGCGGCGGGGAACCAGAGCCTTTTATCACGGTCGTTCCATGCCATTCGCAAGCTTTGATGATAGGAAAGGAGACTGTCCGCAGCTGGGAATGAAAAATGGTAGCTGAGCGTCCTAGATGGGTCGTGGCCAGCCACCTTGTTAAGCTGGGAGTGTATTTGAAGCTCTTCGAAGTCTGATAGGAATTATTAGTGCTCGGATATAAATTCATTATTGTCTCAATGCACATTAATCTGGTGAAATAAAAATAATAAATTTTACGGAAATATCGTAATTAACTAATAAATAGCTATCACCGCCTTAATTACTGAACCGTTCTGTGAAGCGGCAAATGCCTGCTCAATATCAACGAAATCATAGGCCTTTATGATTTTTTCGATAGGCAATCGTCCGTCCCGATAATAAGTGATCAGCCGCGGTATAAATTGTCGCGGATTCACGCCCCCTTCAACGATGCCCACGATCCGTCGTCCCATGCTCATGATCGCCGAGGCATCAAGCCCGGCTGTGCCAGGCGGATAGGCCGCGATTAGCGCTAGCGTTCCTCGTTGCGTCAGCAGGGCTACCGCAGGTTCCAGCAACGCCAGGACGCCTGTCGTATCGAGGACATAGTCAAACAGTCCAACTAAATCGGCTATCTCACTGGCCGTCTCAATAGCCCCTAACTGCCGTGCAAGATCGAGCCGATGTGCATGGCGATCAAGGATCGCGATCCGCCCCGCCTCCGCGATGACCGCCGCCATCACCGCCGACAGGCCGACCGCCCCCGCGCCTAGAATCGCGACACTCTCGCCCGGCGCGACCTTAAGCGTTTCCAGCACCGTGCCAGCGCCTGTCTGTATGCCGCAGCCCAGCGGCGCCAGCAGCGCCAGCGGCAGGTCGGCATCGACCTTCACGACATTGTCGCGATGCGCCAGCGCATAAGTTGCGAACGCCGACTGGCCGAAGATATTGCTGCCGACCGGCTGGTCGCCGCGCCAGAGGCCACCTTCCCCCGGCTGAAGGACGCCCAGGAAGTTGCGCGGCACGAAATCCACGCAATAGCCCGGCTGATGCGCATGGCAGGCCGGACAGGCGCCGCAGCTGTGGAAACTGAGGAGCACGCTGTCACCCGGCATCACATGGTCGACATCCTGGCCTACCGCTGCAATGACGCCAGCCCCTTCATGGCCCAGCACCGCCGGGAAGGGAACCGGTAGATCGCCGTCACGCATGATCATGTCGGTGTGGCAGATGCCGCACGCGCGGACGCGCACCAGTACCTGTCCCGGACGGGGCGGATCGATTTCCAGCCGCTCGATCCGGAAGGGCGCGCCCGGCCGCTCCACCACAGCCGCGTCGATTGCGATCCGCGCCATCTTCAGAAATCGAAGCCGAAGCGCAAATACCATTCGCGCGGCCGGTTATAAGTGCCGAAGATCGCGCCGGCCGCGATATTCGCCCCGCCCGATGTCAGGAAGCGCTTATCGGTCAGGTTGGTGCCGCCTGCGGTCAGGTTCCAATGCCCGTCCGGTTCACGATAGCTGATGCTGGCGTTGACGATATCGGTCGATACGCGCTTGAGTAGCAGAGTGCGCTGCGTGTCGTTCCACGCGCTGGATGTGTAGGTCCAGTCGGCCAGCATCACGACCGATCCGCCATTGCCCAGCTTCGCCTCATAACGCGGGCTGAGATTGACCTTCCATTTGGGCGTCTTGGGCAGTGTTTCGCCGACCAGCGTCCCTGCCTGGAACGCGTTAGCGCCGCCGACTGCCGCAGCACCCGCCGACACCGACGTATATTGCGCGTCGATATAGCCGACTGCTCCGTTGATGGTCAGGCCATCGACAGGCGCCGCGACCATTTCCAGCTCGAAACCGCGAATGCGCGCGTCGCCCGCATTGGCGATGGTGGGCGACGTACCAACCTGGATATTGAGCTGAATATCGCGATATTTGGTAGAAAATACCGCGGCGTTGAGTTGCAGATGGCGGTCGAGCAGGGTCGATTTGATGCCCGCTTCCCAGGTGGTTGCCCTTTCCTCGTTAAAGTCCGGCGCGACATTGCCCTGCGGGTTGGTGAGGCGCGTGGTCCAGCCGCCGGTCTTGTAGCCTTTCGACCAGCTACCATAGAGCATGACATCGTCGGACGGGTGGATCTGTACGCCGACCTTGGGCGAGAAGTCGCTGAACTTCTTGCGGTTGACACCCGGCGTATAGACCCGAACCGGATTGGTGGGGTCAGGATAGCTCAGCCCCACCTGGCAGGGGATAGGGGCCAGCGGGAACGGGCCGTTCGGGCTGATATTGCCATTGGCGTCAGCGCAACCGAACAGCTTGTAGTTGAACCCGTTCAGCTCCTGCTGACCACCCTCGAACCGCTTGCGTTCATTGGTGTAGCGCCCGCCGATGGTGATGCCGATCAGGTCGATCGGCCGATAATCGATCTGTCCGAAAAAGGCGTAATTCTTGGTGCCTAGCTGGTTGGGACCATCGACTTGCACCAGACCTTCGCCAAAGGTCACATAGTCATGCAGGTCGCCTGCTTCCTTGAAATAATAGGCGCCCAGTACATAGCGCAGCTTTTCCTCGAACGCATTGCCGAGCAGTTGGAATTCCTGACTGAACTGCCACTGGTTCATGGTGAAGCTGAGTTGCAGGAAATTGAGCGGCGATCCGTCGGCATCCAGCCCGGCGTTCCAGTGCAGTTCGCGATAGGCAGTGATGGATTTCAGCGCCAGATTGTCTGCCAGATCGAAATCGACAATGCCACTCAGCCCCCAGCTTTCCAGATTGGAATAGCTGTTGCCGCTGGCATAGCTGCGGTCCTTGTCGGCGATCAAATAGCGACCGTCCCAAGGCAGGCGGTCATTGGCCGGATTGCCGTCGACATTCGCGCTAGCGACGCTGGGCAACTGGAATTGCGGGTTGAATTGGGTGCCCGTCACGCCACACAAGGCCTGCGCATTGCGCGCGGCAATCTGCGCCCCGGTGCTGCCGATGCAGAAATTATAGAGGCCCGCGAACAGGAAGCCGGTGGTGCCCGTCGGGTCGAACGCAGTGCCTGGCAGGTTGGTCGTGCCCGCGAAATTGCCGGGGACGAACTCGGCCGTGCCGATCAGCTTGTTGGCCGACGTGCCCTTGTCCTTGCTGTAATCCCCCGAAAAAGTGGCCCGTACAGCGCCGCCATTGTTCCAGCGCAGCTTGCCGCGCAGGTTCCAATTGTCATTCTCGCCTTCCTTGCTGGCGCTGTCATAGCCAGCGGCGGAGAAAGCCGAGAAGGGCGGCGCGTTGTTGGCGCGCTGGTCGGGATAGGGCAGACGCTTCAAGAACCCGTCTCGCGATTTGATGCCGAAGGTAAAGGCGGAGCTGAGGTCGTCGGTGATCGGCACCGTCACGGAACCACGTGCCTGGAACAGCTTGTAGCTGCCCAGCGTCACGTCACCCTTGGCCTTGAACTCTTTGCCCGGATCAGCAGTAACAATGGAGATCGCGCCACCAATGGTGTTCCGACCGAACAAAGTCCCCTGCGGCCCCTTCAATATCTCGACCCGTGCGACGTCAAGCAGATCCTGGTTCGCGCCCACCGTGCGGGCTAGATAGACTCCGTCCAGATAGATTCCGACACCCGGATCGATATTAAAGGCGAAATCATCCGATCCGATGCCGCGAATATAGGCGGCGAGCACGGCGGTCGATCCGGAAAAGGGCGTGCCAGCGTCCAGATTGACGTTGGGGGCAATCGCCGAGAGTTGGGACACGCTGCCCACGGCCCGCTCCTGCAACGCCTCAGACGTAAAGGCGGAAATGGCGATCGGCACATCCTGCACATTTTCCGCGCGTTTCTGTGCCGTTACGACGATCTCTGCGATCCCTCCGCTTTCGGGCGGTGGCGTCTCCTGCGCGTGCGCGGTCGTAGCGACCATGGCGCCGGACGCCAGCAGATAGGCGATCATCGATGTTTTCATAACCCTCTCCTCCAGTTCGCCCGCCTGTGCCGGCGGATTTATCAACCGATATAGGATGGACCGGCGCACCGGTCTTGGACGCTGGCGAACCTGCAATCAGGACAGGAGCGAACGATGGCGCCATTGGCTGGGGGACGCGCCGTAGCGGCGGCGGAAGCAGCGGGTGAAGAAGGCGGAATCATTGTAGCCGACCTCGAACGCAATGTCGGTAATGGTGCGACCATCACCGGCCGCCAACATGGCGGACGCGCGCTCTAGCCGCTTCGTCATGATGAAGGCGGTGGGCGTCTGGCCGACATGGCGGAAAAAGCTTTTCTGCACCGCGCGCTCGGATAGGTTGAGCGCGGTGCTGATCAGGCAGGTGTTGAGGTCAGGGTGATCCAGATGGGCCAGTGCGAAATCGACCGGGGAGGAGAGATGCAGGGCGGGCACGTCCGGGCGCATCGCCCGGCGACATGCCATGCGCGCGGCATCGACCAGCAGTGCGCCGGTGTCCGCATCCAGCTCGTCGAACCGATCGCGCTGCATCCACAGGCCCTGCAGCAAATGGAAAAGCAGGCCGACCTGCGGGTCGTGCGACGGCAGCCATTGGCCATGCCAGTCCCGCGAGAGCGCCCCTTCTGACAGCAGAGAGAGGGGAACCTGCAATATCATGCAGTCATTGCTCCGCGATATATCGAAGGCATAACCGCGCCGATCATCGGCTATGACGATGTCGCCCGGCCCCGCTTTGACATGACGATCGTCATGACGCATGATCATCGTGCCGCGACGAAGCAAATGCAGCAACAGATGCGGCCCGGCATCTTCAGTCCCGATCCGACTGACTTGCGCCCGATCGCTCAAGGCCCGCGCGAGACCAATCGGACCCAGCGACCAGTGCGCCAGCTCTGCGCGAATACCTTCCGGCGCATGGGTGGTCATGCCGGGGAAGGCGGCTGCCACGATCTTTTGCCAGACGATATGGCGGGACGACGCTGGCACCAGCCGGGTGGAAAAATGTTCGATCGCGGTCATTGCGGCTGGCCTGCACCGGGATGCGTCGGCACGATAGTCTTGAAAGCCTCGCTCACGACCAATCCCCTCCCTGTTAGCTGCCCGTGATACAGTGTCAGCTCATGAATAAGTGTATATCAGGGATACAATCCGAACACTAGCCGTTTGGCGCCAACTGATGGTTCCGCGGATTGGCAATGACGCCGTCAGACCTAAGCCTTGGGACTTGGTCGAACGACGACTGTCTATGTATATCGTTGAATTATCGATATAATATGTGCCAATAAACCCGGTGCCCGACGACTGTTCATAACATATGTACTAAAGGGCAACCTCCAAACTGTCGGATGTGCGAATGTCTCATCTCCGGCCGCGGACCGCCCCCGACTGGACCGGTAGACAGGCGTTATGCGACCGCCGAGCCATGCCGACCTGTTGAGGGCGCAATAGACGTTCGGTCTTCGGATCGAAAAATAGCCTTAATAATTAAGAATGCAAAAGCTGCCCGTCTGCACGTGGTGATCGAAAATCGGCTGCCTGATGTCTTGAAAGGGTCGACCTCGGCGTCGACGTTAAAACGCTGCTCCCTCGGAATCACGGCTAGCTTCAAGAAAGGCCTTTAGGCGGTCGGCAACTTCGGGGGTTGCAGGATTGTAGACCATCATAACCAGATCCTGCCGTCCCTCGACGGAGAAGGTGGAAAATTCCAGCTCGATGGGTCCAATCTCGGGATGGTGCAGGCGCTTCACACCCTCGCCATGCCCGACAACCTCATTGTCCCGCCATAAGGCGGCGAATTCGGGGCTCATGGCGGATAGCTCATCGACAAGCTGGCGGATTTCAGCGCCAGCGCCTGCTCGTGCGGCATCCGCGCGGAACGCACCGACCACAAAACGCGCGACGCTGTACCAATCCTCTTGCGCCGCCTTTACCCGGGAATCGGAGAACATCAGGCGCAGGATGTTGCGGTCCCGCCGCGAAAGGCCGGAATAGTCGGTCAGGACCACTGCGGCCGCTCTGTTCCATGCCACGACATCCCAGGTTGCGGTCCGGATGATTGCGGGGCTGATGGGAATGGCGTCGAGCACGCGCTGCAAGCGGGGCGAGATGCCTTGCGGCTCGCTATAACGCGCTTCCGGTGGATGGCCGAAGGCAAGAATATGGAGATGTTCCCGCTCCGGCTCGGTCAGCATCATCCCGGTCGCGATACGCTCGATCACATCGGCGGACGGCGCGCCGCCGCGGCCCTGTTCGAGCCAGGTGTACCAGGTTGCGCTGATATTGGCGCGCTGCGCCACCTCTTCCCGGCGAAGTCCCGGCGTCCGGCGGCGATCGGTCGAAAAGCCGAAGGTCGCCGGATCAAGCCGCATACGGCGATCGCGCAGGAACAGGCCGAGGGCATTGTCGATTTCCACCAGAGGTCCAGGCTGTTTGGATCTATACCATGATAAGGTCACTACTTTAACAGGAAGATGTGCGGGCGGATAGAGGCTCCGAACAGTATCGGAGTATCGATGATGCGTATTTTTCTCACGGGTGCGACAGGCTTCATAGGATCGCGAGTTGTGCCCGAACTGCTTGCCGCAGGACATGATGTGCTGGGCCTGACACGATCCGAAGCTGGCGCGGCCTCGCTCGCTGCGGCGGGAGCGGAGGCACACCGGGGCGCGCTGGAGGATCTGGACAGCATCCGTGCAGGGGCCGCCAAGGCTGATGCTGTGATCTACACCGCCTTCGATCATGATTTCTCCAACTTCGTCGCGAATTGCGAGAAGGATCGGCGCGTGATCGAGGCATTGGGATCAGTGCTGAAGGGGAGTGATCGCCCGCTGCTCATTACGTAGGGCACAGGCATCGGGGATCCGGGTGACGGCACGCCTGCTGTGGAGGATGTGGTGAACCTCGATCATCCCAACCCGCGCATCGCTTCGGAACTGGCTGGACAGGCGCTGCTGGAGGAGGGCGTGAACGTTTCGGTCATGCGCTTGCCGCAGGTGCATGACACAGTGAAGCAGGGCCTCATCACGCCCTATATCCAGATGGCGCGGGAGAAGGGGAGCGTGGCCTATGTCGGCGATGGCAGCAACCGCTGGCCTGCCGCGCATGTCCTTGACGTGGCCAAACTCTATGCGCTTGCGATCGAGCGCAGAGAGGCTGGCGCACGCTATCATGCTGTTGCCGAGGAAGGCATATCCGCCCGTGCGATTTCGGAGATCGTGAGTGTTGGCCTCGGCCTGCCGGTCCTGTCCGTGTCTCCCGAGGATGCGCCGGGCCATTTCGGATGGTTTGCCATGTTCGCTGGTCTCGACATGCCTGCATCAAGCAGGAAAACACGCGAATCACTGGATTGGCACCCTGCCGGTCCCGACATGCTCACCGATCTGAGGGCGATGGATTACGCCGCAATTCCAGCCTGATGGATAGACTTGGTGGGAGTGAGCCGGATCGGCGAACTCCCACCGGACTTTTGGCGCACTTTTCCCGCTGCAGACCTGCATTATCTTATGCCGGTTCCACAATTGAGCACTCACCCTGATCCGTCAGCCGACCCGCACGGTGAATTCGTTGCCGCGCGACTCATTGATCGCCAGCGGCTGCGAGAGGTAGCCGTTCGCGGGATCGCGGACATAGGCGATATAGTCCGGGTCGAACGCATTCTCGCCAAGGACGATCGCGCCGGGCGCCAGTGCGGGTTCGATCAGCTTGAGCACCGGCAGGTAAAGCGACCAGGCGCCGTCGACCAGCACCAGATCGACAGCACCGCCGACATCCTTCAATGTCTCCAGCGCATCGCCCTCGCGAATCTCGACCAGATCGGCGAACCCGGCCGCCTCGATGTGTGCACGGGCGCGGGCGACCTTGCCGGGCGCGAGTTCCGACCCGATCAGCTTGCCCCCGCCATTGTCGCGCAGGGCTGCCGCCAGATAGACGGTGGAGACGCCCATCGACGTACCGAACTCGACGATGCGGGTGGCCCGCCGTGCCCGCGCCAGCGCGTAGAGATAACGACCATATTCGGGCGTGACCGAGAGGAAATGCTCGGCATGATCATTTTGATAGACTAAGGCCAAGTCGGCCTTCTCCGCCTCGACCATCCTCGCGGCTATCACCTCGAGCGGCTCGCTCGCTATTTCGAGCTGCCCCATGATCTCCGCCATCAGGGCGCTATCGGCCGTTTCGGCCTCGCGGTGAAGGCGATCGAGCATCTGTGTGACGCGGGGATCGAGAAGCATAGTCATTCGGCTGATCCTTTCGTGCGGCCGGCGCTGGCGCGGGGCCGGCGGGTTTCTTGAACACCGGATAAGCGACGCCTGCGCTGGCGTCATTCCGAAGGCTGGACAGATTGTTATCCAATCTCGACAGATTATCGTATAGGCTGCGCGCCATGCCGATGCTCAGCGACACGTCCGTTCATGAGGATTGGGTCGAACCCGACATAGTTCCGCGCGCGGTCGTGACCTATGGCATCGATTCCGACGTCGAACTGATCGAACTCGACCTGCACACCCATCTGAAGGGGCAGATCATCCTTGTCGAGCGCGGGGCGCTTAGCTGCGAGGTCGAAGGCGGCCTGTGGATCGTGCCGCCGGGCAGCGCGATCTGGATACCGGGCGGCCCGCTCAAGGGCTATAATGCGTTCGTCGCCCCGGACCTGATCGCGGGCCTGCCGACGATCTGTTGCGCGGTGTCGGTGACTCTGCTGCTGCGCGAGCTTCTGACTCGGACGGCATCGCTCCCGCTCTACTATGAGGAGGATGGCGCCACCGGCCGGTTGGTGGCGGTCCTGCTCGACGAGATCGCTGGTGCGAAGGTGGAGGACCTCCACTTGCCGATGCCACGCGACCAGCGCCTGCGCCGGATCGTTGATGCGATGATGGCGGCGCCCGCCGAGCGCGGCACGCTGGAGATCTGGGCGAGCCGGTCGGGCATGAGCGAGCGAAGCCTGCTGCGCCTGATCAGCCGCGAGACCGGTATGAGCTTTGGCCGGTGGCGGCAACAACTCGGGGTGATGCTGGCGATCAAGTGGCTCGCTGGCGGCGCCTCGATCCAGCAGGTTGCCGCTGATCTTGGCTATGAGAGCGTGCCGAGCTTCGTGACGATGTTCAGGAAGGCGATCGGCACATCGCCCGGCCGATACATGGCCGAGCGATATGCGCGCCGCACAATAGCATAGCCGGATCAGCCGATCCGGATCGTCAGCTCGACCTCGTCGGTAAACGGCATTGACAGATAGCCGTTCGCCGGATCGTGGACATGGTCGAGATAATCGGGGCAATGATCGGCATTGTCGGCGACGATCACCGCACCGATACGCAGGCGGCTTTCGACGAGCGCGAGTATGTCGCGGTAGAGCGACTTGGCGCCGTCGAGCAAAAGCACATCAATCGTCTCCGGCAGGTCTGTGGCGAGCGTCTCCAGCGCGTCGCCCTCGCGGAACTCGACCAGATCGACGAGGCCTCCGGCGGTGAGATTGTCCCGGGCGCGCGCGATCTTCGAGGGCTCGAACTCGCTGGTGATGAGGCTGCCGCCACCATTGTCGCGCAGGGCCGAGGCGAGGTGTAGCGTCGAGAGACCGAAGGACGTGCCGAACTCGACGATCGAGCGGGCCGCGGTCGCGCGGGCCAGCATGTAGAGGAGCTTGCCCGCATCGCGCGAGACGGGCAGCGCATAGTCCTTCAGCTGTGCGTAGAAGTGGCGATAGTCAGCCTTGCTCCGCATCAGCCGGACCTGCTCCTCGCGCGAGATTGCAGCGAATACGGGGTCGTTCATTGGGTGCGCGGAATCGGCTTCGTCGAACAGGCGGTCGAGCAGGGGAGCCACGGGTGCGGCGGTGAGCGTGGTCATGGGAATTCTCCTGGTATTTGCGTGGAGATCAAAATATGACGAGTTCGTCAGGTTTGACTATTCGCATTGACCGGAGCCCACGTGCGCATGGCGCAGAACCCTCGCATTTCCTCACGCAAGGCGCCGCAACAGGCCCGCTCGAACGATCTCGTCACGGCGGTTCTGGAGGCGGCTGTTCAGGTTTTGGCGGCGGAAGGCGCAGCCCGATTCACCACTGCGCGAGTCGCCGAGCGTGCTGGCGTCAGCGTGGGCTCGATCTACCAGTATTTCCCGAACAAGGCGGCGATCCTGTTTCGCCTGCAAAGCGACGAATGGCGTCAGACTTCGGGACTGCTGCGGGATATCCTTGAGGACAGGGCCAGAGAGCCGCTGGTCCGGCTCCGCGCGCTGGTCCATGCCTTCATCCGCTCGGAATGCGAGGAGGCGACGATCCGGATCGCCCTCCATGATGCGGCGCCGCTCTATCGTGATGCGCCCGAAGCCGAGGAGGCGCATGCTGCGAGTGCCGGCATCCTCCACACATTCCTGCGCGAGGCTGCGCTGGATGCCAGCGATGCCGAACGCGCGCTTGCGGGCGATCTCCTGAAGCGAACGCTGAGCGCGGTCGGCAGCAGCTATTCGGAAAGTCCAAGGACGCCGGACGAAATCCACGCCTATGCCGACGCGCTGGCCGACATGTTCTGCGCTTATCTGGAGCGGTTAGCTGCTCCACGACCGGTCGTCGCGGAACCTTCGGGAATGTGAGGGGAGGACGGCCCAGCCAATCATCGATCGGGTAAGCTTGGGGTTAGCGCAGCCTGCTCTGGAACGCCCTGTGAGTGAGGCCCGCCGCTGTCAGGGCTGAGGAACTGCCCAGGGGCCCCGGTTCTATGCGGATCAGCAGATTGCTCTGCGGAGATTTGATGCCTCTCGGTAAACTGATCCCCGCAAGGGACTCGCCTTCGGGATAGCGGGCGAAGGCGGAGCAAAATGGGGATCGCGGGCAGCCCGACTTGGTCGGTGGCATTGAGGTAAGTGCGATCCAGCGGCGGCGGTACGCCGCAGTTAAATGGCGAACAAGATGATGGCCGATGAGAGCCCGCGTGCGAGTCGCTGTACTCGTTAAAGGCCGGCCCGTCACCGAGCACCTTAGGTGCAGGCCCTCGCCCACGTTCCAGCCAAAAGATTCAGCGGGCCAAGCCGGAAAAGGTCTCAGACGATCTCACGTGAGCTCACTAAATCGCCTGAAAATGTTGCCATGGTGTTGCCATAGGATCGGGAGGAACCTGAGAGGCCCTGTATACCTCATTGCGGCCGGCGGTAACCTGTTGATTTCATTGGAGTTTTTGGTGGACGCACTTGGGCTCGAACCAAGGACCCGCTGATTAAGAGTCAGCTGCTCTACCAACTGAGCTATGCGTCCATTCCGGCGCCGCAGGCGCTCCGGTGTGGGCGGGCTGTTAGCAGTCGCTTGGCTGTTTGCAAACCATAAATCACCCAAAGACCGGAAATTTTTCGGCTGCGGCGATCTAGGCCCAGTTTCCCGTCCCCGTACGCCGCTTGCCCGCACGATCGATGGCCATGACGATGCCGATGCACAGCATCACCGTCAGCATCGAAGAACCGCCATAGGACATGAAGGGCAGGGGGATGCCCACCACCGGGGCCAAGCCCATGACCATCATCAGGTTTATCGCCACATAGAAGAAGATGGTGGTGGTCAGTCCCGCCGCAACGAGCCGCGCAAATTTGTCGTGGGTCCGCATGGCGACCCGGATGCCCCATCGGAACAATAGCATGAAGGCAAGGATAAGCAGCGCGCCGCCCAGCAATCCCCATTCCTCGGCCATGGTGGCGAAGACGAAATCCGTATGGCCTTCGGGCAGATAGTCGAGGTGACTCTGCGTACCGTGGAGGAAGCCCTTGCCCCAGAAGCCGCCCGATCCGATCGCGATCTTGGACTGGCTGATATGATAGCCCGCGCCCAGTGGATCGCTTTCGGGATCGAGGAATATAAGGACGCGATTCTTCTGATAGTCGTGCAGGAAGCTGAAAGCGATCGGGATCGCCGCTCCCCCGACCAGTCCCGTTCCGATGAACAGGCGCAGTGGCAGACCGGCCAGGAACATGACCGTCACGCCGCCCGCCGCGATCATCGTCGCAGTACCAAGATCGGGCTGAATGAGTACCAGCGCCCAAGGCAGGCCGATCAGGACCAGTGCCGGCCATATCGCGTTCCAGCGCCGAATTTCGCCCACCGGCAGCATGGCATAGAAGCGCGCGACCGTCAGGACGATGATCGGCTTCATGAATTCGGACGGCTGAAGTTGCATGAAGCCGAGATTGATCCAGCGCTGGCTGCCGCCGGCGACGCCGCCGATCAGTTCCACCAGAAACAGGGCCGCCAGAACCGCCCCATAAGCCGGGAAGGCGAAGCGCGCGAATATCTCCACCGGAATGCGGCTGAGCGCCAGCGCCATCGCGGAAAAGATACAGAAACGCGCCGCCTGCATGGCCGCCCAGGGAAAGACGCTCCCGCTCGCCGCGCTGTAGAGCACGATCGTGCCGAAGCCGGCGATCGCAAGCAATAGCGCCAGTATGCGCCAGGGAAATTCGGTCAGTGGCTGCGGAACGATGCTCATGGCGCACCGGTCACATTGGCGCCGGGCGGTGGAGGAACATCGTCTTCGCTCTCATCGCGCGCCGGCGCCCGCGCCGGTGCGGTCGGGGAGGGCGTCGCCGCAGTACCGACATCGTCCGCGGCATTATCAGAAGGGGGCGAAACCTCCCCCTTCTCAATCGCCTTGGCGAGGCGGAAGGCGGCCATCTGGCGCGCCTGGCGCTCGGCGGGCGTACCGCCCCAACCCTTTTCCAGCATCTCCAGCTTCTCCATCGCCTTGGCCGGATCGAACAGATAGGACAGGGTATCGCTGGCGATCATCGGTGCGTCCTCGTTGCGGATCATATGCCCGCCATGTTCGATGATGCAGGCGATCGCGTAGCGTGGATTATCAAAGGGCGCGAAGCCCTGAAACAGGGCGTGGTCGCGCAGCTTGAATGCCAGCGAACTGTTGCCGCGCACGCCGCCGGCGCGTTCGGCCATGGTGATGCGCCGGACCTGCGCGGTGCCGGTCTTGCCAGCGATCATGACGCCGGGGATCGAACTGCGCGCCGCGCCGCCGGTGCCGCCGCCATTGACCACCGCGTTCATCGCATCGCGGATGATGACAAGATGCTCATCGGTCGCGCCGACCGTCGCGGGCTGAGGCCGGTTGGCGTTATGGATAAAATTGGGCATCAACTGTTTGCCGGTCGCCAGACGCGCCGCCATCACCGCCATCTGCAGCGGGTTGATGAGCATGTAGCCTTGGCCGATGGTGGCGTTGACCGTGTCGTAAACCTGCCACTTCTGATTATATTTCTTTTCCTTCCACGCCGGGTCCGGCACCGTGCCATAGCTCTGGCTGGGGAAGGGCAGGTCGAATTTCTGACCCATGCCGACACGGCGCGCCATGCTGGCGATCCGGTCCATGCCGATGCGCTGCGCCATTTGATAGAAATAGATGTCGCAGCTCTGGGCGATCGCGCCGCGCATGTTGAGTGGGCCGTGGCCCCGCCGCTTGTGGCAGTGAAAGAGGGTGTTGCCGACCCGGATCGCGCCGCCGCAGCTAATGGTTTCCTGTGGCCCGATGCCGGCCTCCAGCAGTGCCAGTGCGACCATAGGCTTGACCGTCGAACCAGGTGGATAGAGGCCCTGCAGCGTCTTGTTGCGCAACGGAACATGGTCGTCCTTCGACAGCATCTCATATTCCAGATGGCTGATGCCGTCGGAAAAGCTGTTGGGATCGAAGCTGGGCATCGACGCCAGCGCCAGCACATCGCCATTGTGGCAGTCGATCACCACCACCGAACCACTCTGGGTGGCAAGCCGGCGGCCGGCATATTCCTGCAGTCCAGCGTCGATCGTGAGCTTGATCGAATTGCCGGGCGTGTCCGGGCGTGTCGTCAATTCCCGCACGATCTTGCCGCGGGCCGTTACCTCGACCCGCTTGGCGCCGGCCTTGCCGGTCAGATGCCGGTCGAACGCCTTTTCCAGTCCGTCCTTGCCCAGCTTGAAGCCGGGCGTGATCAATAACGGATCCTTGCGCGCCTTATAGTCTTCCGCCGTGGCCGCGCCGACATAGCCGAGCAAATGCCCCACCGTCGCGCCAGCGGGATAATGGCGGGAAAAACCCTGGCTGGGCGCTACGCCGGGCAGATCGGGCAGACGTACGCTGATGGCGGCATATTGGTCGTAGGTCAGCTTGTCTGCGACCTGCACCGGGCGAAAACCAGCGGACTTTTCCAGATCCTCGCGGATGCGATCGACCTCGTCCGGCTCCAGATTGAGCAATTGCGCCAGGTGGCGAATGGTCGTCTCGGCATCGATAACCCGCTGGGGGATCAGGTCGACGCGAAAATCGGTGCGGTTGTTGGCCAGTGGCCGGCCGTTGCGATCGACAATCCAGCCCCGGCGCGGCGGGATGAGGGTCAGGTTGACGCGGTTGCTCTCGGACAGAAGGCTATATTTCTCATTCTCCGCCACGCTGATCCAGGCCATGCGCCCGATGAGCACGGCGCCGATCGCGCCTTGCAGGCCGCCCACCACCATCGCGCGGCGCGTGAAGGTGAAGGATTGGGCGGCTTCGGTGATGATCTTGCGCTTGGGGGTAAGGAATTTCATGCCATGACGCGCCAGCGGTCGATCCGCGCGCACTGCCGGACGACGAAGGGAAACAGCAATATCGTCCAGACCATCTGTGGCGCGACCAGCAAGAAACGCACATTACCTCCACCGGTGATCCTTGCGAAGAACAGGCCCCCGGCGATGCAGAAGATAATCGCGAGCGCCGCGATTAGCCAGTCCTGTCGATAGCTGCGCCAGACCATGCGATGCTCGATCGTGTCGATGCCGATCAGCGCCACGGTCCAGAGGAACATGGCCGAACCAATCGGTTGCCCGCTCATCATGTCGTCGAACAGGCCCAGCGGCAGGCCGATCCAGGTGCGCCACAGGTCGGGCCGCAGTAATCGCCAGGACAGAAGCAGCAGCAGGCCGAAGGGCGGCATGACCGGGGATTGCGCAATAACCGGCAGCGCCGTCAGGAACGAACCCAACATCACGGTGATGACCGGGGTACCCGCCAGGCGGAACCGCGAGGGGTGTCGACCCAATCTTGGCACATGGTGCAGATGCGGGTCGATCATGGCGTGGCGCCGTTGTCGGCCACACCTTCGTCCGCCACCGGGGTGGCTGCCGGGCCGGGCCGGGTGACCGCTTCCTCAAAGGCGCGCTCGACCACCACGGCGTCGACCCGTCCAGGGTTCGCCAGCGGCACGCCATAGGCGATTTCGCCCTGCGCGCGGACAACGACTGCGACAGGTATATTGGGTTGATAGACGCCGCCGATGCCCGAGGTTACCAGCAGGTCGCCCGGCTTGAAAGGGTTGCGACCGGCCGTCAGCGCCCGAATCTCGACGGTCCCGTCGCCCAGGCCCGTGGAGATGGCGGGGATATTATCGTTCGTCCGCCGCACCGGTACGATGTTGCTCGTATCGGTCAGGAGCAGCACGTCGGAGCTGTTGGGCGTGACGATGTGGATGCGGCCGATCAACCCTTCGGGCGCTCGGACCGGCATACCGGGGCGGACGCCCTGCCAGCGCCCCGCATTGAGACGCGCAAAACGGCGCGTGCTGGTGGCGGATGACGCGATCAGTCGCGCCGTCAACACCTGGCTGGCGTCGGCATCGACCAGCTTCAGCAGCTTTTTCAGGCGCAGATTTTCCTGCGCGACGCCCTTGGCTTCGATGATGCGGTTACGGTCCGCCTCCACCTGCCGGCGCAGCGCGACATTCTGCGACCCGGCGCGCCAATAGGCGGCCAGCACTTCGTCAATCGAACTGACGCCGCTCACCATGCCTTTCAGCGCGTTGGACACCGGGCGACCGGCTTCGGCCGTCGCAATGCGGATCGCAGAGAAACCGGTGGGGTCGAAGATCGCGACCACCACCAGCAACAAACCTACGGCTGCACCGGTTACCGCCACGACGTAGCTGGCGAAAAGGCTGTATTGCGCCTTCCGGTTGATACCGGGGCGTCGGCTGGGTGGCCGCGCCATCTAATCGTCCTTCTCGATCAGGCGGTTTGCAGCACGCCCCGGAAGATCGGATCTTCCATCGCGCGGCCGGTGCCAATGGCGACGCAGGTCAACGGGTCTTCGGCGATGGTCACCGGCAGGCCGGTTTCGTCGCGCAGTTCGTCGTCCAGCCCCTTGAGCAGTGCGCCGCCGCCGGTCAGGACGATGCCCTGGTCGACGATGTCGGCCGCCAGTTCAGGCGCGGTGTTTTCCAGCGCGATGCGGACACCTTCGACGATGGTGCTGATCGGTTCCGCCAGCGCATCGGCGATCTGGCCCTGGTTGATCGAGATTTCCTTGGGAACCCCGTTCACCAGATCGCGGCCCTTGATATGGATCGTTTCGCCGACGCCGTCTTCGGGCGGCTGGGCGACGCCATATTGCTTCTTGATCCGTTCCGCCGTGGCTTCACCGATCAGCAGATTGTGATGGCGACGGACGAAGGACACGATCGCCTCGTCCATCTTGTCGCCGCCGACGCGGACGGAGGTGGTGTAGGCCAGGCCACGCAGCGACAGCACGGCGACTTCGGTCGTGCCGCCGCCGATGTCGACCACCATCGACCCGATCGGCTCGGTCACCGGCATGTCGGCGCCGATCGCGGCGGCCATCGGCTCCTCGATCAGGAACACCTGGCTGGCGCCGGCATTGCTGGCGGCGTCGCGGATCGCGCGCCGTTCCACGCTGGTCGAACCCGACGGCACGCAGATCACGATTTCAGGGGCGCGCCAGGGGCTGTGCTTGCCGCCATGCACCTTGGTGATGAAATGCTTGATCATCTGCTCGGCGACGTCGATGTCGGCGATCACGCCATCGCGCAGCGGGCGGATGGCTTCGATCGAATCCGGGGTCTTGCCCATCATCAGCTTGGCGTCCACGCCGACCGCCTTCACCCGCTTGACGCCGTTCAGCGTCTCGACCGCCACCACCGACGGCTCGTTCAGTACGATGCCGCGGCCGCGCACATAGACCACCGTATTGGCGGTGCCGAGGTCGATGGCCATATCCTGCGAGGTGAATTTGAAGAGACGCGAGAAGATCGACATGCCTTATCCTGTATCGCCCGCCGTCCCCGCGACGCGATTGGGGACCGGTCGGAAAGCTGTTCTGCTCTTGCCGTTCACCTCTTCTTTCTTGCGCCTTGCAGTGCAAAAAATTCAGGTTCGCGGCTCGCGGAAAGCGCTCGATTGGGCTAGTCCCTAATCAATGTCAATACGCCGTCTGCCCGAACATCTGGTCAATCGTATCGCTGCCGGTGAAGTGGTCGAAAGACCCGCCAGCGCGCTGAAAGAGATCGTCGAAAACGCTTTGGACGCGGGCGCGACTCGCGTCGCCATCCGCCTGTCCAATGGCGGGCTGGACCGGATCGAGGTCAGCGACGATGGCTGCGGCATGGATTCGGGCGACATGGCGCTGGCGCTGGAGCGCCACGCCACGTCGAAGCTGCCCGACGATGCCATTGAAAATGTGGCCACATTGGGCTTCCGCGGGGAGGCGCTGCCTTCGATCGCCAGCGTGGCGCGCCTGTCGATCGACAGCCGGCCGCGAGGGGCCGATGGATGGAACCGCACGGTCGACAATGGCCAATTGGTGGCGGAGGGGCCGATCGCCTTGCCACCCGGCACCCGGGTCATAGTGGAGCAGCTATTTGGCAAGGTGCCGGCGCGGCGCAAGTTCCTGCGCTCGCCCAAGGCGGAATATGCCGCCTGCCTCGACATTGTCCGTCGTCTCGCAATGGCACATCCCGCCGTCGCTTTTTCGGTCGAACATGACGGTCGCCGGGTGCTGGGCGTGCAGGGCGAGGAGGCGCGCGAGGAGCGTGTCGCGGCGCTGACGGACCGGGCGCTGGCGGACAATCATGTGATCGTGTCGCTTGAACGCGAAGGCATCCGCCTGTCCGGCGTCGCGTCGATCCCGACCTACAATCGCGGCGTGGGCGATCATCAATATTTGTTCGTCAACGGGCGACCGGTCCGCGACCGCTTGCTGATCGGGGCACTGCGCGGCGCTTATGCCGACATGTTGGCGCGCGACCGGCATCCGGTCGTGGCGCTGTTCCTCGACGTGCCGCCGCTGGAAGTGGATGTGAACGTCCATCCCGCCAAGACCGAGGTGCGTTTCCGCGATCCGGCATTGATCCGCGGCATGATCGTATCCGGCCTGCGCCGCGCGCTGGATGCGGAGGGGTTTCGCGCGGTGCAAAATGCCGACCCGGCGGCCCTGGGGGCGTGGAAGCCCGAACCGGTCTCGCCCACCCCGATCGGGTCGATGCCGATCTTCGAGGCGCCTGCCGCCTCACCGGCGAGCTACAACCAGTTTGCGCCATCCTCCTTTGCCGATCGCCGCCCATCCTTCATCACCCCGCCACCGCAGGCCCGCGCCGAACCCGCCGCAGCCCCTGCGCCGGAAGGCAACAGCTTCCCACTCGGCGTGGCGCGTGGTCAGGTGGCGCGCACCTATATCGTGGCGGAAGCAGAGGATGGGCTGGTCATCGTCGATCAACATGCCGCGCATGAACGGCTGACCCTGGAGCGGATGCGCCGGGCGATGGAGGGGCAAGGCGTCGCCTCGCAGGCGCTGCTGCTCCCCGAAGTGGTGGAACTGGACGAACCGGCCTGCGACCGATTGGAGGCGCGCATCGCGGAACTCAAGGATTTCGGCCTGGACCTGGAGCGATTCGGTCCATCGGCGATGCTGGTCCGATCGGTTCCGGCGATGCTGGGGCAATCGGACGTGCAGGGCCTCGTCACCGATCTGGCCGACGATCTGGCCGCCTATGACAGCGCGCTGTCGCTCAAGGAGCGGCTCGATCTGGTGGCCGCGACCATGGCCTGCCACGGATCGGTGCGGGCAGGGCGGGTGCTGAGCGTCGCGGAAATGAACGCCCTGCTCCGCGAGATGGAAGTCACGCCGCGATCGGGCCAGTGCAACCATGGGCGCCCGACTTGGGTGAAGCTGGATCACAATTCGATCGAGAAGCTTTTTGGTAGGAAATAGAATGCGTTGCAAGGTAGCTGTTAGGCGACTGATGTAGGAGGACCATACATAGTTGTCGACTTCTGCTGTCCCTCTAATTGCTGCTGTAGCCCGTTTGGAGTATATGTCCGAGATGGCTATTTCTGATCTTATGGCGAGCTATGCAGGCGACGTTGCTTGGGCAAATTTTGCACGTGCATATGGTCAGAACGATCAAAGCATTGAAAGCGTAGCAGATGCGGTTGTCGGAGAGCAGGCTGCTGCTTGGCTTCAAGGCCCTTTGTCGGCGCTTGATGGCTACAGCCCTAACGGGATCATGGGTAACTATCCCAGCGGACATATCGCGATTCGTGCATTACTCATGCGATTGCCGTAACGTAAGCTTTCCGATGACATCAGGCATTAGCTTCTCACAGAATTCCGTTACCGCACATGGGACAAGCTTGGTGAAGCTCGGCCATGGCGGTATTGAGAAATTGTTCGGGAGGAAATGAGCCGATGATAATCCTCGCCACCTTGTTGCTGGCCGCTGCCGATCCGGTTTGCGCAGCGCCGGCGCCGCTGGTCGAACCCTGGACCAGTTGGACCCAAAGCGGGCAGGCGAAGGCCGGCGTGCTGGCGCAGGGTGCGCCGGCGCTGATCCTGGGCAAGCCGTTGACCGCCGATCTGTCCCCCGCCGCGCAGGTCCAGTTTCGCGTCGCGCCGGGCAAGGGCGCGAAGGAGGGCTATGGCGGGCTGTTCAGCCTGTCGCTCAAGCAGGCGGCGCGGGTCGGCATTGCGCTGTCGGGGCCGGCGTGGGTGGATGTGGTGACGGGCGACGCATCGCTTGCCTCGGTCGATCATGGCCATGGGCCGGACTGTTCGGGCATCCGCAAGATCGTCTGGTTCGACCTGCCCGCCGGGCGGCATCTGGTGCAGATTGCGGGATCGAAGGCGGCTTCGGTGCGCGTGATGGCGGCGGATGCGGTGGCGAACCAGCTTAGGAACTAAATTCTAAGCCCGTTCGGGCTGAGCCTGTCGAAGCCCTGCACGTCTTTCGTCGAGAAATGACGGCCCTTCGACAGCCTCAGGGCGAAAGGACAGGGGGAAGATCGCAATCAAGCCGGCCGCGTGCGCCACATGGCGATCGGGATCATGGTCAGGACCGGCCTGTCGTCCTGGTTGAAGATCGTCACTTTGTTGCGGACGATGCCCATTTCCGGGCGGCTTTGCGATGCCTTCTTGTCGATCACCTCACTGCGTCCACGCAGCGTATCGCCGGGCCGTACCGGGCGCAGCCAGCGCAATTCGTCCACGCCCATCGCCCCCAGGCTGGCCGCCTGGCGACCGGGCTGCCGCTGCATTTCCGCGACGAACATCTTCATGAACAGGGCGGTGGTGTGCCAGCCGCTGGCGGACAGCGTCCCGAAATGGGTCTGCGCGGCCGCTTCGTCGGACAGATGAAAGGGTTGCGGGTCGAACTCTGCCGCAAAGGCGATCGTCTCATCGCGCGATACCGTCAGCGGGCCGAAGTCGAAGCCGTCGCCGATCGCGATGTCCTCGAAATAGACAATTTCTTCCGCCATCATCCGTCTCCCATTGCAACGGATGAAGGCTTAGAAGCGGTTTCCGTTTACGTCAATGTCAGGGTTTGATCAGGCCCTGCAACATAGCCGCATCGCCATCGGATGGTTGCGGCGTCACGCCCAGCAGCCGGGCCAGCAGTGGATAGACGTCGACATTGGCGAAGTCGGCCGACGGGCGAAACCCCGTGTTGAAGGCCGGGCCGTTGGCGATGAACAGCGCCTGCATTTCTGGAGCGCGATCGTCCCAGCCATGGTCGCCGCCGGTGATCGGCTTGGTCGGGGTCGTATTCTGGAACACCCAACCGGTTTCCGCGAGGCAGAAATAGGGCGGGATGCGACGGTGCGTGCCATAGTGGAAGCGCGCCGGGATTTCGCCCTTGCGCCAGCATTGCATATGGCCACGCGACTTGAACAGCGCGGCTTCCAACGTCTTTTCATGGCCCGGGACCGCGGCCAGGCTGGCATAGGGGCCGGTTTCGACGGTGCGATAGTCGGCCGGGTTCGCGATCTTGTCGAGGACGATGACCCGGTCGTTCGCCTTGGCCGCCATGCCGTGGTCGGACACGATGACGATGTTTGCGGGCTGTCCCATCGCCTTCAGTCCGGCGATCAGGTTGCCGATATGGACGTCGACATCGGCAACGGCCTGGGTCGTTTGCGCCGCATCGGGGCCGTTGACATGACCAGCGGTGTCCACCTCGTCGAAATAAAGGGTGACGAACCGCGGACGGATGTCGGCCGGGCGGCGTAGTATGTCGAGGACGCTATTTACCCGCTGGGTCGCGCTGATCGCCTCATTGAACTGCGCCCAGTCGCTGGGGCGCGATCCGTTGCTGATGCTATAGGGCCATTCGGCCGCCTTGGTGCCGCCCCAGGCGACGTTGGAACCGGGCCAGAACATCGTCGCGGTGCGCACACCCTGTTTCTCGGCGGTGATCCAGATCGGCTCGGCTTCGTTCCACCAATAGGGATCGTCGCTGGCCATGGTGAACTTGTCCTTGGGCCGGCTCTCATCCTCCATATTGTTGGCGACGATGCCGCTGCGATCAGGCCGGTCGCCGGTGACGATCGCCCAGTGATTGGGGAAGGTCTTGGTCGGGAAGGACGGGCGCATCGACGCCTCGACGCCTGCGGCGGCCAGCGCGTTGAGGTTGGGCGACACGTTGCGGGTCAGATAGTCGGGGCGGAAACCGTCGATCGACACCAGCAAGGTGATCGGCGCGCGCTGCTCGGCGGGTGCAGACGCGATGGCGACGGGATGCGGCTGCATCGGCGCGCAGGCGCCCAGCAGGGCGGAGACGGACAGGGCGAGGGCGTGGGGCAGGCGGCGGAGGGACATCAGCGACTCTTCATGTTTTGGCATTGCCCGCTGCTTAGCAGCCGGACCATGTCGGTAAAGTGACGAAGACGTCAGGAAGCCGCAGCGAGATGATCGGCGATCGCCATCCACGCGGCGCGTTTGGCGTCGCGCGACAGGCTGGCATAGGCGCCGCTGGAGGAGGGCAGGTCGATTAGGGGCATATCCTGCCGCTCGCCCAACTGTCGCCGGCCATGTAGCGCGGCTGTCTTGCCGTTGAAGGCGATGGCCCGGAGCGCGGGCAGGCGCGCGACGAAGGCGCCAAGGTCGCGCAGTTCCGCGCCACGGATCGATCCGTCCAGACTGCCATCGCGCTCGGCGCTCTCGATCACGTCCCACAGGCCAATGCCGCGTGCGCGCAGCCGTTTGAGCCGCATCGCATAAGGCTGGCCGCGCAGATCTTCGCCCAGCACATCCCCGACCAAAGTCCAGAAAGCGTTGCCGCGATGGGCATAATATTCGCCCTGCCGGATCGACGCATCGCCCGGCAGGCTGCCCAGGATCAGGACGCGCGTATCGGCATCGACGCTGGGCGGGAAGGCTGCCTTGCGCTGGGCAGGCATCTGGCCAAGCCGCAGCGCCATGGGATCAGACGTTGAAACGGAACAGCATGATGTCGCCGTCCTGCGTCACATATTCCTTGCCTTCCGACCGCCACTTGCCCGCTTCCTTGGCGCCGGCTTCCCCATTATATTGCACGTAATCGGCATAGGCCATGGTTTCGGCGCGAATGAAGCCCTTCTCGAAATCGGTGTGGATCGCGCCCGCCGCCTGAGGCGCCTTCGATCCCTTCGCCACCGTCCAGGCGCGCGCTTCCTTCGGTCCTACGGTGAAGAAGGTGATGAGGCCCAGCAGTTCGTAACCGGCGCGGATGATGCGGGCGAGACCGGCTTCGGTCAGGCCCAGCGCTTCGAGATATTCGGCGCGTTCCTCGACCGGCATGGTCACCAGTTCCGCCTCGATCGCGGCGGACACGATCACCGCACTGGCGTTTTCGGCCTTCGCCTTTTCGAACACGCGCGCGGAAAAGGCGTTGCCGTCCGATGCGGCGTCTTCCTCGACATTGCAGACATAGAGAACCGGCTTGGCGGTCAGCAACTGCGCCTGATTGAACAGCCGCTCTTCCTCGACATCGCGCGGCATGGTGAGGCGGGCGGGCTTGCCCTCGCGCAGCAGGTCGAGCGCCTGGCCCAGCACGGCGGCGGCGGCCTTGGCTTCCTTGTCGCCCTGCGCGGCCTTCTTGGCGAGGTTGGGGACGCGCTTTTCCAGGCTTTCCAGATCTGCGAGCATCAATTCCATCTCGACCGTCTCGGCGTCGGCGATCGGATCGACCTTGCCCTCGACATGGGTGATGTCGTCATCCTCGAAACAGCGCAGGACGTGGACGATCGCGTCCGTCTCGCGGATGTTGGCCAGAAACTGGTTGCCAAGCCCTTCGCCCTTCGACGCGCCGCGCACCAGTCCGGCGATGTCGACGAAGCTGAGCTGCGTTTCGATGATCTTCGCGCTGCCGCCGATCTTCGCGATCGTGTCCAGCCGGTCGTCGGGCACGGCGACGCGGCCTTCATTGGGTTCGATCGTACAGAAGGGATAGTTGGCCGCCTGCGCCGCCTGCGTTTCGGTCAGCGCGTTGAACAGGGTGGACTTGCCCACATTGGGGAGGCCGACGATACCGCAACGAAAACCCATTTGACTGCCTTATAAGATCGGAAACATTGGCGCGCCCGATAGCGGTTTGCGCGCCCGATGGCCAGCCTTGGCGCGTTCGTGGGCCAGAAGGGGTGGGACAAAAGGCGCAATTGCAATCGGCGGCGCTTTGCCGACATAGGGGATGATGGCTGGAGATGATATGGAACAGAGCAGAGAAACCCACTGGATCGACGAAAAGGGGCGGGCGTGGAAGAAGCGCCCTGCGCATGAAACGGGCGCATTCGGTCGCTGCCCGTGCTGCGGCGAAGGGCATATCTTCAACGGGTTCCTGACGATGCGCGACCATTGCGAGGTGTGCGACCTGGACTATAGCTTTGCCGATCCGGCCGATGGCCCGGCGGTGTTCGTGCAACTCTTCGCCTGCGTGCCGGGCGTCATATTCATCATCATGCTGGAGATCATGGCGCGGCCGGGCCTTTGGGTGCATCTGGCCGTCGGGGTGCCGGTGCTGATCCTGACGACGCTTCTGCCGATGCGGCCGATCAAGGGCTGGCTGATCGCCGCCCAGTTCACGAACAGCGCGCAGGAGGCCGGCACTGCGGCGCTGTGGGCCAAGCTGCACGGCGGAGAGCCGCGCGGCTAGGGCTTGGGCGCGAGCTTGATTTCGAACAGTTTCGGCCAGTTCTTCCCGGTGATGAAGATGCGGTCCTTCGCCGCGTCGTAGGCGATGCCGTTGGCGACGGCTTCGCTATCGGTGACGCCCGCGGCCTTGCGCAGGCGCGACACGTTGATCCAGTCGATCACGGCGCCGGTCGCGGGATCGATGCGGGCGATGCGGGTGTCGTACCAGATATTCGCCCACACCTCCCCCTTCACATATTCCAACTCGTTCAGCCGATCGACCGCCCGGCCGTTCCAGGTGACGGTGATACGGCGCTGTTCGGCCAGGCTGTCGGGATCGAGGAAACGCAGTTGCGCGGTGCCGTCGCTCATGATGAGGCTGCGGCCATCCTGCGTCATGCCCCAGCCCTCGCCATCATAGCGGAAGTCGGATAGCGGTGCGAAATCGGCCAGGTTCCAGACGAAGCCCCGGCGGTGCCGCCAAGTCAGGCTGACCAGCTTGTCGCCCCAGTTGACGATGCCCTCGCCGAAATAGGGCGGGTCGATGATGCGGCGTTGCAGGATTTTGCCGGTCTTCAGTGCCACCTTGCGGATGTCCGACTGGCCCTCCAGCCCGGTGCTCTCGTACAGTGCGCCGTCGAGATAGAACAACCCCTCGGTGAAGGCGGCGGAATCGTGCGGATAGGTTCTAACCAGCGTCCAGGGCGTGTCGGCTTGGGCGGGGGGAACCAGAAGAAAGGCGCTGCCGAGCGCGAACAGGACGCGCTTCATTCTGCCGCCTGGCTTTCGATCGCGGTGGCCAGCCAGGCGGGCAGGGTAGCGGGATCGAGCGTTTCGACCCGACGCAACTCGATCGACAGGCCGATGTCGGGCAGCGCGGCGCGCTGGCGCTTTTCGTCCGCCTGCGCGATCGGCACGGCGACGAGGCGACGACTTACCTTGTTGCGATAATGCATCCGGGCGGTGTTCTCCTGCCCGACATAGCAGCCCTTGTCATAATCGACGCCGTTCAGTTCCTCCGCATTGGTTTCCAGCCACAGCGTCTGGTCCTGCCCCAGTTCCGCCGCGCCTTCGAACACGCCCAGCGCCAGGCGGTGCGCGCGGAAGGCAGGCGCGGCGTCGCCCGGCGTGGCGGACGCGAGCCAGCGATGGCCGAGCGCGGGCAGGCGCGGGTCGAGAGGCTGGTCGGTGGCGTCGGGCGACCAATGGACAGCGAGCCCTTCCTCGCGGGCTATCGTGACCTTGCGGCGCAGGCGATAGATCGTCAGCCGCCTGGCGAGTGCGTCGGCCTGCGCCGCCTCGCAGTCGATCAGTATGTCGTCGCCCTCCGCCCACAGGATGAAGTCGAACAATGCCTTGCCTTGCGGCGTCAGCAGTCCGGTCCAGCGTGGCTGGCCGGGAGTAAGGGTCAGGACGTCGCGGGTGAGCAGCCCTTGGAGAAAGGCTTTGCCCTCCTCGCCGGAAATTCTCAGGATCGCGCGGTCGCTTAGGGTGGTGCCGGTCATCGGCTTTAGGTAGGACAGTCACGTCAAATTACCAACCCGTTCGGGCTGAGCGAAGTCGAAGCCCTTGCCTGAGCGGAGCGAAGGCCTCACTGCGTTCGGCAGTGCCCTTCGACTTCGCTCAGGGCGAACGGACTTATAAAGCGGAAACCTACGCCATGACCCAGACCTTCGACATGATCCTCAAGAACGGCACCGTCCATACGCCGGGCGGCGCGGAGAGCGTGGATGTGGGCGTGCGGGCCGGGAAGATCGTGGCGATCGGCGCTAGCTTGGGCGATGCGGGCGAGGTGATCGACTGCACCGGCCTAGACGTCCTGCCCGGCTGCATCGACAGCCAGGTCCATTTCCGCGAGCCGGGGCTGGAGCATAAGGAAGACCTCGAATCGGGCAGCCGCGCCGCGGTGCTGGGCGGCGTGACCGCCGTATTCGAAATGCCCAACACCAATCCCAACACCGACACCGCGGAGCGGGTGCATGACAAGCTGAAGCGCGCGCATCATCGCATGTGGTGCGACCATGCCTTCTATGTCGGGGCGACCGCCGAAAATGCCGAGCAGTTGAAGGAGCTGGAACGCATCCCCGGTACGTCTGGGGTAAAGATCTTCATGGGCGCCTCGACCGGCAGCCTGCTGGTGGACGATGACGACGCCCTGTCGCGCGTGCTGGCCAGCGGCACGCGCCGCGTCGCCATCCATGCCGAGGACGAGACGCGGATGAACGCGCGCAAGGTCCATGCGCTGGAAGGCGATCCGTCGACCCACCCCGTCTGGCGCGACGATGAAAGCGCGATGATCGCCACGAAACGCATCATCGCGCTGGCGCGCAAGGCGCGCCGTCGCATCCACATCCTGCACATCACGACGCCCGCCGAACTGGAATATATCGCGCAGAACAAGGATATCGCGACCTGCGAAGTGACGCCGCAGCATCTGACGCTGGCGGGCGAAGACGCCTATCCGCGCCTTGGCACCTATGCGCAGATGAACCCGCCGATCCGATCGGGCGCGCATCGCGATGGCCTGTGGTTCTGGCTCAACCAGGGCGTGCCCGACGTGCTGGGCAGCGACCATGCGCCGCACACGATCGAGGAGAAGGCCAAGACCTATCCCGCATCGCCCAGCGGCATGCCGGGGGTGCAGACTTTGGTGCCGTTGCTGCTCAACCATGTGGCGGAGGGGCGGCTGTCGCTGCGGCGCTTCATCGAACTCACCTCGTCGGGACCGCAGCGGGTGTTCGGGCTTGTCGGCAAGGGACGGATCGCGCTCGGCTATGACGCCGACTTCACCGTGGTCGATCTGAAGAAGCGCTGGACGGTGGGCAGCGACTGGCTGGCCTCGCGCTGCAACTGGTCGCCGTTCGAGGGCGATCAACTGACCGGCAAGGCGGTCGGCACCATCATTCGCGGCAATCGCGTGATGTGGGAGGATGCGCTGGCCAATGTGGCGGTGGGTGAAGCGGTGCGGTTCGAGGCGACCCAGTTCGCCTGATATCATCCATCCGTCCGCTTCGAGACCGACTCGAAACGGACGGATGGAGATTTATGCCGTCGCCAGCCGGTTGCGCCGCGCGTTGGCGATCCCGTCGCTGGCGAAGAAGATGAGGCCGAGCCAGATCAGTCCGAAACTCGCCATCTGGCCGGTGCTGAGCTTTTCGCCGAACAACAGCACGCCGCAGAGAAATTGCAGCGTGGGCGCGAGATATTGCATCAGGCCGAGCGTCGCCATCGGCAGGCGCTGGGCGGCGACGGCGAACAGCACCAGCGGCACCGTGGTCACCGCGCCGGAGATGATGAGCAGCGCCGTGGTCGGCATATCCTGCCCGAAACCGACCCCGCCATGCCCCATTTCCCATAGCAGATAAGCGATGGCGAGCGGCGTGAGCAGCGCGGTTTCAACGCCCAGCCCGGTCATCGGCGCCACCGGCGTCAGCTTGCGCAGCAGGGCGTAGAAGGCGAAACTGAAAGCCAGCGCCAGACTGATCCACAGCGTGGTCAGCGCCGACGCGGCAAGAATGGCGACGCCGATGGCGGCGACGCCGATCGCCAGCATTTGCGAGAGCCGCAGCTTTTCCTTGAGCACAAGGACACCCAGGGTGACGTTCACCAGCGGGTTGAGGAAATAGCCCAGGCTGGCCGCGACGATATGGCCGCCGTTGACCGCCCAGACATAGGTCAGCCAGTTGACCCCGATCATCATCGCAGATCCCGCCAGCGGCACCACCAGTCGCCGGTCGCCCATGGCGCCAAGGAAGGCGGGCAGCCCTTTGCGGGCGGCGATGATGGCGAGGATCAGCAGCAGCGACCAGAGGATGCGCTGGGTCACGATCTCCACAGGATCGACATGGTGCAGCAGGCGGAAGAAGAGCGGCAGCAGCCCCCATAGGCCATAGGCGGCCAGTGCTGCGAGCAGACCCTTGCGCGCTTCCGGATGATCCCGGATCAGAATATGCCGCCGCCCAGAAACAGCCGCAGCGCGCCGAAAGCGGCGACGATCAGGCAGAAGTTCCGCCCGCCATTTTTCGACGACATCATGCCGACAAGGGCGCCGAACAGGGCCAGCGGCACCAATATCCAGTTGAGCGCGCCCAGCAGCGGAATGATCGCGGGGATCATGAGGATGAGGGTGACAAGGCCGATGAAGCCTGACAATATATTGAGCATCGGCCCATCATGGCCGACCAACTGTCCCAGAGCAAGACAGCGGGACAAGGCCAGTCGATAAGAGCTGGCCATCTGCGCAAAAATCGGCAGATTCACCAAATATCCTAATGGAATATTAACTTGCCCTCTTCATGGCTTGTTTACGAAGGAGTGAAGCATGGCGCGTGTCCGGTCTGTAGCGATGGTTTCTCTGGTGCTGGCGCTGGCCGCGTGCGGCAAGGGGGACAAGGATGCCAGCCTCGCCGCGCTCGATGCGCAACTGACCGACAATGCGACCGACCCGGCGCTCAAGGGGGCGCTGGCCGATCCGATCGTCGTCGATCCGCAACTGGTGGGTCAGGCCAACCGCAATGCCGTGCGTCCCGCCGATCGGCCCGCCAATGGCGCGGTACCGGTGCTGGCCGGGGACGCTGGCGCAGCGCAGGCGGAGGCGGTAAAGTCGGCCGGCGGCAAGCTGATCGCGGCCCCGGCGGCGAGCGAGGGCGAGGCGATGGCGTCGACCGTGACGCTGGGCGCGGTCGCGCGCGAACAGGCCGGGCGCCGTGGCGGCAACGGCAACTGCGCGAAGAAACTCAATTACGGCATGGAATGGGCGCAGCGACTGCCCGAGCCCTTCGGCCTGTTCCCCGGCGCGCAACTCACCGAGGCGGCGGGAGCGGAGGCCGGTGGCTGCACCCTGCGTGCGGCCAGCTTCGTGACGCCTGCGCCGCGGCAGGGCGTGATGGATTATTATTACACGCTGGCCCGTCGCGCCGGCTATGACGGCGAGCATAAGATCTTGGGCGGCGACCATGTGCTGGGCGGCACCCGCGGGTCCGACGGCAGCGCCTATTTCATCCTCTTCACCGATGCGCCGGGCGGCAAGACCAGTGTCGATATCATCGCTGATAACGGGCGGTAGGCCTGTTGTGCGACGGCAAGTTGGACAGTTCTAGCGGAGTCTATCGTCTTAAATCACTGTAATAATTTGATTTTTTATCGACTTGCCATGAACCGTTGTGCGCTTTCATCCTATTTTTCTTTGTTATCAAAGGCTTGTGCAGAAGTGCATCAGTGTCTGAAGAAGAGCGTTACGGACGCCACATGGTTGACGCGCATGTTGCCCGCGCGCTGATTGATGACCTGGTTGAGATAGCCCACTTCCAGTGTCGATGCGCCGGGCAGGCCGATTTCCGCGCCGACGAAGCTGCGTAGCTGGTCCAAGCCGCTGCGTGCGCCCCAGTCGGTGTCGTTGAGCGCGGCGAAACCCTCGGCATAGACCAGCGCGTTGACGGCGTCGCTGTCGGCACGCAGCGGTTTTTCGTAGCGAAGCATCTCGCGCAGCCGCCAGCCCATGTCGTCGCCGTCCGAGCGCCAGCGCTGTTCGAGGCGCGTGCGGGACGAGAGTTCGCCGCTCCAGGGCTTGCCGAGCGTCCAGCTCAATTGCTGGAAGCTGCGTTCCTCGTTGATATCCTTGCCGCCCTCGATCGGTACGACGACATGGGCATAGCCCTGATAGAGGGTTAAGCTGGGGGAGAATTTCCAGCCTGCAGCGCCGCGAAACAGCGACTGGTCGATGCGCGAGACGCCGTCGCCGATACGTGGCTGGATCTCCGCGAAATAGACAAGTTCGTCCTTCACCGATCCCATGGCGGTCAGGTTGAGCCAGAATTGCTCATCCTGGCTGGTGGCCGCGCGGCTTGGGTTCGACAGCAGGGCGAGGCAGGCGGACAGGCAAAGGGCGAAGCGGCGCATGGATTTCCTGGGATCGGAAGAGGAACGGACCGCCGACGGACGGGTGCCCTTTCTCTAATCCGTACGCATGTCCATCTTGTTGCCCGTGCGTTAGTTTATGTTCGGCCCGGCATGTTTGAAGCCGGGTGTCAGGTGATGACGCTCGGCTGCTCCATGCCGGTATGGCCGGATATGTCGGCGACCTCCTGCGCGGCGGCGATCAGCGGGGCGAGGGCGTCGCCGGTTTCCAGGCCGAGGTCGCCGTCCGGGCCGACATAACGCTCGATATAGACGCGCAAGGTGGCGCCCTCCGTGCCGGTGCCGGACAGGCGGAACACCACGCGCGATCCATCCTCGAACAGGATGCGGACGCCCTGATTGCGGCTGACCGACTGGTCGGTGGGGTCGGTATAGGCAAAATCGTCGGCCGCCCTGATCGTGCCGCCGCTGTTTGTCGTGCCGGGCAGGCTGTCGAGCTTGCCGCGCAGCGCCGCCATTAGCGCATCGGCCTTGTCCTTGGCGATGGATTCATAATCGTGGCGGGCATAATAGTTGCGGCCATAGGTCGCCCAATGGTCCGCCATGATGGCGGCGACGCTTTGCTGGCGGACGGCCAGGATGTTGAGCCAGAGCAGGACGGCCCAGATGCCGTCCTTTTCGCGCACATGGTCGGAGCCGGTGCCGGCGCTTTCCTCGCCGCAGATGGTCGCCATGCCGGCGTCGAGCAGATTGCCGAAGAATTTCCAGCCGGTCGGCGTTTCATAGAGCGGCACGCCCAGCTTTTTCGCGACCCGGTCGGCCGCGCCGCTGGTCGGCATGGAGCGGGCGATGCCCTTGAGGCCAGCGGCATAGCCGGGCGCCAGATGGGCGTTGGCGGCCAGCACCGCGAGCGAGTCCGAGGGCGTCACATAGCAATGGCGGCCGATGATGAGGTTGCGGTCGCCGTCGCCGTCCGACGCCGCGCCGAAGTCGGGCGCGTCGGGGGCCATCATCCGGTCGTACAGTTCTTTGGCATGGACCAGATTCGGGTCGGGATGGTGATGGCCGAAGTCCGGGAGCGGCGTGCCGTTCATCACCGTGCCTCGCGGCGCGCCCAGCCGGCGTTCGAAAATCTCGACCGCATAGGGGCCGGTCACTGCGCTCATGCTGTCGAAGGCGAGGGTGAAGCCATTCGCGATCTGGGCGCGGATCGCGGCGAAATCGAACAGGCTTTCCATCAGGTCGGCATAGGCCGCCACCGGATCGACAACCTCGACCGTCATGCCGCCCAACTGGCTTTCGCCGATCGTGTCGATATCGACATCGGCGGCATCGAGGATTTTATAGCTGTCGATGACGAGCGAGCGGGCGGCGATGGCGTCCGTCACCTTTTCCGGCGCGGGGCCGCCATTGCCGATATTATATTTGATGCCGAAATCCTCGTCCGGGCCGCCCGGATTGTGGCTGGCCGACAGGACGAGGCCGCCGAACGCGCCGGATGCGCGGATCAGGTGCGAGGCGGCGGGGGTGGACAAGATACCGCCTTGGCCGACCAGCGCCCGGCCGAAGCCGTTGGCCGCCGCCATCTTCAGGACGATCTGGATGACGTCGCGGCTCAGGTAACGGCCGTCGCCGCCCACCACCAGCGTCTGCCCGGCAAAACCGTCGAGGCTGTCGAACACCGACTGGACGAAATTTTCGGCATAATAGGGCTGCTGGAAAATGCGGACCTTCTTGCGCAGGCCGGACGTGCCGGGCTTCTGGTCGTCGAACGGCGTCGTGGCAACGGTGTAAATCACCCAATATCCCCTGAACTGCGTTTGCGCACTGCGATATTATGGGCCTTATGGCCCGGCAATGTTGCGACGCGCAATCGGGTTAAGCTTTTCAGGTCGCCAGCCGCAGTGCGACTTCGTTCATGAAGCGGGCGTCGTCATTCTTCGCCAGCCATTCGGCTTCCGCGCCGATCGCGGCCAGCATGTCGGTCAGGGCGTCCATCTCGCCCTTGGCGTAGTTGCCCAGCACATAGCCATGGACCTTGTCCTTATGGCCCGGATGGCCGATGCCGATCCGCACCCGGCGGAAATCATTGCCGATATGCGCGTCGGTCGAGCGCAGGCCGTTATGCCCGGCATTGCCGCCGCCGCGCTTCACCTTGACCTTCATGGGCACCAGGTCGAGTTCGTCGTGGAAGACAGTGACGTCCTGCGGTGTCAGCTTGTAGAAGCGCATGGCTTCGCCGACCGAGCGGCCGCTTTCGTTCATGAAGGTCGCGGGTTTGAGCAGGATGACCTTTTCCGGCCCGATCCGTCCTTCCTGCACCCAGCCCTGAAACTGCTTCTTCGGCGGCGAAAAGCGATGCAGGTCCGCGATCAGGTCCGCGACCATGAAGCCGACATTGTGCCGATGCATCGCATATTGCTGCCCCGGATTGCCAAGGCCGGCCCAGATTTGCATGGTCATGCTCCAAAGAAAATCCCGCCCGCCGGGTAGGCGGACGGGATCGGAATTTCCAGCCCGGAGGCAGAAAGGCTTATTCGCCTTCGGCCGCCTCGGCGTCCGCTTCGCCTTCGGCGCTCTTGAGAGCCGACGGGGCGACGACGGTCGCGATCGAGAAGTCGGTGTCCGCATGCAGGGCCTTGGTGCCCTTGGGCAGGGTCACGGCGCTGATGTGGATCGAATCGCCGACTTCCAGGCCGGTCAGGTCGACCACGACTTCGTCGGGGATTTCGGCCGCATCGACTTCGAGTTCGATGTCGTGCGCGACGACGTTCAGCACGCCGCCCTTCTTCAGGCCGGGCGAGGCGTCTTCATTTTCGAAGCGCACGGGCACATGGACGTGAACGGTGGCATGTTCCGAAACGCGCAGGAAATCGGCGTGCAGCGGACGGTCCGAGACGGGGTGAAAGGCCACGTCCTTGGCGAGGGTGCGGACGGTCTTGCCGCCGACTTCGACCATGATGACCGAATTGAAGAAGTGGCCGGTGCCGAGCTGCTTGTTGAGGAGCTTTTCCTCGACATGGATCGACAGGGGTTCTTCGTTCATTCCATAGATGACGGCGGGTACGCGGCCCTCACGGCGGAGGGCGCGGGAGGCTCCCTTGCCTGCCCGATCGCGTGCCTCGGCCGACAGCGTAAGCTGCTCGCTCATTGCGTGTCTCCAAAAGCAAAATTAATGTACTTTCCCGCCACGCCTCCAGGGATGACCATAGCGGAAGGCGGCCCTTTAGCAGAAAAGGGCGGGAATGCAAGGGTGGGGGCGATATTGCGCAAGGTCCGTTCGGTTCGCGCTTGTCGAGAACGATGGACGCGTTCTCGACAAGCTCGAACCGAACGGTGGTGGGGGAGGCGTTACTGCACCCGCGTCACCGTGAACCCCCTGGCCTTGAGCAGGTCGATCAGATTTTCCCGGCCGGTCAGGTGGCCCGCGCCCACCGCGATGAAGGGGCGGCCCTGCATCGGTTCGATCGCCTTCACCCAGTCGCGATTGCGGGCGACCAGAACGGCTTCCTCGACCATCGGGTCGGGCTGCTCGCCAATCTGGTCCTCCTTGGCGATCGCCTCCATGTCGCCCTTCGACCAGGCGGTCAGGATACGGTCGTAGAGCGCCTTCATGCCCTTGGATTCATGGACGGTCTGAACGAGCAGGCGGGACTGCGCCGCTTCGGGCAGGGTGTCGAAGGCGGCGAATTGCCGTTCCACCGTCTCCAGCCCGCCGATCGGCTTGCCGGCTTTCCTGAACGTTTCGATCAACACCGGCTCGACGCCGTCATCCTGGCTGACGCCCAGCCCCTGCTGGCTGGCGGCGGACAGCAGCATGGCGGCGGCCCAGCTTTCATAGCCCGACAGCAATTGGCTGTTGGTGCCGCCGTCGGCCATTGCCTTCACCAATGCCGTCTTTTCCTCGTCCGGCACGCGCCGTTCCAGCGGCGGCAGGTCGGCGCTGCGGCCCATTTTCTCGAACAGGGACAGCGTTTTCTGCTCGTCCTGCAGGTCCGCAGCTTCCAGAATCAGACGGTCGGAGGCGGTCATCGCGTCCTTTATCGTGGGTGTGTCCCAGGCGACACCCTTGGGCAGGACGTGGATCGTGCCGAACAGCCAGCCTTTCAGTTCGCCGCGCTGCACCTGCCACAGGGCCGGGCCGCCTTGCGCTGTGGACTGTTTGGGGGTGTCATTCTGTCCACAGGCTGCGACCAGCGTCAGCGCGAACAATGCGAGGAGGCGGGTGACGACGCGCATCATGGCTTTCCATCTTTCACGGGGGTTGGCTTCAGACGGCGGGCGCGCAGGCCCAATGTCTTGAGTTGGTCCTGCACGCTGCCCTTGCCGGCGAGATGACCCGCGCCCACGGCGACGAAGACGGTGCCGGGCTGGTCCAGCCGCGCCTTGATCCACTTGGCCCAATGGGCATTGCGGCCGGTGAGCAGAACCTGCGCCAGTTCCGGCGTCGCTTCGAGCGATTCGTTCATCGACTTGGCCAGCTTGTCCGGTTGCCCGGCCTGCCAGTAGCGCAGCAGGTCGCCAAATTCGCTCTCCATTTCCGGCAGGCCATCGACGGTGGCGTTCAGGAACTGAACCTGCTGCGCCATCGGCAGGCTGGCGAAGAAGCCGACCTGCTGCTCGACGGTTTCGAGCGCATCGACCTTCTTGCCCGAGGCCTGCGCCGCGCTGCGCAGGATTTTCTCCGCGCCGAGGTCATTTTTATAGCCCAGCTTTTCGAGCGGGGCGACCGACAGCGCCATGCCGCTCATCCAGGGATTGAACATGTCGAAGGTCCGCCAGGGCAGGCCGTTGGCGTCCATCGCCGCCTGATATCTCGTCCGCGCATCGGGGGCCAGCCGGTCGGACAGCTTCACCCCGTCCTTCGCCATCGCCATGGTCGTCATGGCCGCGCCGATCGCGCGGGGGTCGTCCGGCTCGATAATCTCCAGCACCAGTTCGTCCGACCGGTCGAAGGCGCGCTTTATGTCGCCATGGAACCAGTCGATGTCCGGCTTCATCACATGGACGGTGCCGAACAGATAGATGGTGGTGTCGGCATCCTGCACCGCCCACAGCGCCGGGGTGGCGGTCGCGATGCTGGAGGCGGGGGCGGCGGCGGGTTTGGCATGGGCAGGGACGCCGCCGATCAGCAGCCATGCGGCGCCAAAGGCCCGCAACAGGGTGGGTAGCAATTTCATGCTCCCTTCAATGGGGAGCGCGGGGCGGGAGGGCAAGCCGCTTAACCCTGTTTAGGGCGGCTTCCGCTAACCCTTGGCCCCTAACCCTTGGCCCTTGGCCCTTGGCCCTTGGCCCTTGGCCCTTGACCCTATCGGCCCCATGGGCCAAGGCGCGGCCACGTAATTCAGCGATTTCGATAAGGACGTTTCGTGGCCGAAGGCAAAGCGCTTTCCTTCCAGGACCTGATCCTGACCCTCCATGCCTATTGGGGGAAACAGGGCTGCGTCATCCTCCAACCCTATGACATGGAAGTGGGGGCGGGCACATTCCACCCCGCGACCACGCTGCGGGCGCTGGGGCCGCAGCCCTGGAACGCCGCCTATGTCCAGCCCAGCCGCCGCCCGACCGACGGGCGCTATGGCGAAAATCCCAACCGGTTGCAGCATTATTACCAATATCAGGTGATCATGAAGCCCAGCCCGGCGAATTTGCAGGAACTCTATCTTGGGTCGCTGGTGGAAATCGGCATCGATCCGCTGGTCCATGACATTCGCTTCGTCGAGGATGATTGGGAAAGCCCTACCCTGGGCGCCTGGGGTCTGGGCTGGGAAGTGTGGTGCGACGGGATGGAAGTCACCCAGTTCACCTATTTCCAGCAAATGGGCGGATATGACTGCAAGCCGGTCGCGGGTGAGCTGACCTACGGGTTGGAGCGGCTGGCCATGTATATTCAGGGCGTCGACAGCGTTTACGACCTGAAATTCAACGCCGCCGGCGTCACCTATGGCGACGTGTTTCTGGCCAACGAACAGCAGATGTCGAAATGGAATTTCGAGGTCGCGGACACGGACAAGCTGTTCCGCTGGTTCAAGGATTGCCAGGCCGAATATGGTCGTTGCATCGAAGCGAACGTGCCACTCGCCGCCTATGACCAGGCGATCAAGGCGAGCCATGTGTTCAACCTGCTCCAGGCGCGCGGCGTGATTTCCGTGCAGGAACGCGCCAGCTATATGGGCCAGGTGCGCGACATGGCGAAGGGCAGTTGCGAGGCGTGGATCGCCAGCAATGCCGACGCCTGGAGCGCCAAATTTCCGGGGTGGACCGCGTGATGACTGATTTCCTCCTCGAATTGCGCTGCGAGGAAATTCCCGCGCGTATGCAGGTCAAGGCGTCGGAGGATCTGGCGCGCCTGTTCACCGAAGAACTGGCCAGGGCCGGCCTCAAGCCCGCTGCGATCGACAGTTTCGTGACGCCGCGTCGCCTGGCGCTGATCGCGCGCGACCTGCCGGTGGAAACCGCGGCGGTGAGCGAAGAGCATAAAGGTCCGCGCACATCCGCGCCGCCCCAGGCGCTCGAAGGCTTTCTGCGCAAGACCGGCCTGACCCAGGACCAGTTGGAAGACCGGGACGGCGTCTGGTTCGCGGTCGTAAACAAGCCCGGCCGCGCCACCATGGATGTGTTGACGCAGGCCGTGCCCGCCGTCATCCGCGCCTTCCCCTGGCCCAAGGCGATGCGCTGGGGCGTGGCAAGCCAGACGACCGAAAGCCTGCGCTGGGTCCGCCCATTGCAGGGCATCGTCGCCATTTTGGGCGAGCAACTGGTCGATATCGCGGTCGAGGATGTGCGGTCCAGCTATGCGACGCTGGGCCATCGCTTTCACCATCCCGGCGCGATCACGATCGGCGGCGCGGACGACTATGTCGAGAAGCTGCGCGCCTGCCATGTGATCGTGAGCCATCAGGAGCGGCAGGCGATCATTGAAGCGAGCGCTGCCGAGGCCGCTGCGGCCCATGGGTACAGCGTGATCGAGGATAAGGGGCTGGTCGCGGAGAATGCGGGCCTGACCGAATGGCCGGTGCCGTTGCTCGGCGATTTCGACCCGGCTTTCCTGGAAGTGCCGGCCGAAGTTATTCAGCTAACCCTGCGCATCAACCAGAAATATTTCGTGCTGCGCGACGCGGCTGGCAAGCTGGCCCCCGCCTTTATCTGCACCGCCAATATCGAGGCGAAGGACGGCGGCGCGGCGATCGTCGCGGGCAACCGCAAGGTGCTGGCCGCGCGGTTGAGCGATGCCCGCTTCTTCTGGGAGCAGGATCGCAAGACGGCGCTGGCGGACCATGCGCAGAAGCTGGCGCGCATCACTTTCCACGAGAAGCTGGGCACCGTCGCCGACAAGGTGGAGCGGGTCGCGAAGCTGGCGCGGTGGCTGGTGGAGGAGGGGATCGTTACTTCTTCAACCCTCCCCTTCAGGGGAGGGGCCGGGGGTGGGGGCGTGCCGGATAGCACAGCGCCTGCCGAAATCCCCCACCCCAACCCCTCCCCTGAAGGGGAGGGGCTTGATCCTGCGCAACTCGCCGACCTTGCCGAACAGGCCGCGCGCCTCGCCAAGGCCGACCTGGTCACCGAGATGGTCGGCGAGTTCCCCGAATTGCAGGGCGTCATGGGCGGCTATTATGCGCGTGCGGAGGAGCTGCCCGATGCGGTGGCCGACGCGATCCGCGACCATTATAAGCCGGTCGGGCAGGGCGATGACGTGCCGACTGCGCCAGTGACGGTGGCCGTGTCGCTGGCGGATAAGCTGGATACGCTGGTCGGCTTCTTCGGTATCGAGCAGGGACCGACCGGATCGAAAGACCCGTTCGCGCTGCGTCGCGCCGCCCTGTCCATTCTGCGGCTGCTGGAAACCAATGGGCTGCGGTTGAACCTGAAGAAAGTGCATGCCTTTGCGCTGAGCGACCATGTCTATCGGCATGTGTTCCTGAACACCAAGGCGCTGGCCGACGTCGATGCGCAGACGCTGGCGAAGTTCGGCCTCGATCCCTCGAAGGTGACCGATGTGGAATGGCAGGCGGCCAATCTGGCCCGGCCGGAAATCAAGTCGTTCGTGGGCGCCTTCGCCTCGTCGGACATACCGTTCCTCGACTTCTTCGCCGATCGCCTCAAAGTGCAGCAGAAGGAAGCCGGGGTCCGCCACGACCTGATCGACGCGGTGTTCGCGCTTGGCGGGGAGGATGACCTCGTCCGTTTGCTGGCGCGCGTCCATGCTTTGCAGTCCTTCGTCGCGACCGATGACGGGGCCAACCTGCTCGCCGGGTACAAGCGGGCGGCCAATATTCTCAAGAAGGAAGCACCGGCCCAACCCGCCACCGTCACCCCGGCGAACGCCGGGGTCCCGCTTTCTTCATCCGCAGCAGCAGAAGAAAGCGGGACCCCGGATCAAGTCCGGGGTGACGAAGATAAGGGAGGCGGCGATACGGAGCTGTCCTACACCCCCGAACCCGCCGAGGCCGCCTTGCTCGCCGCGCTGGACAGCGCCGAGCCGCAGGCCGCCGCCGCCGTCGCCGACGAACGGTTCGAAGACGCCATGACCGCGCTCGCCACGTTGCGTGCGCCGATCGACGCCTTTTTCGACACCGTCACGGTCAACGACGCCGATCCCGCAAAACGTGCGGCGCGTCTCGCGCTGCTCGACCGGGTGCGTTTGGCGGTGCATGGCGTCGCGGACTTTTCGAAAATTGCGGGATGACGGATAAGTCGGACATATCCGTCCATAAAAATGACGGAATGACGACAAAATCCTGATAAAGGCGGGTGCAATTTGCACCTGTCTTTTGTAAAGGCTGCTGCAGCGCACAATATTCACGGCAATCAGTGCAGGGAGAGCCGGATCACATGGTTACGACGGAAGAGGCCATCATGAACAGCACCGCGACGCGCTATGTCTATCGTTTCGGCGGCGGTGTCGATGATGGCGGGCAGGGCGACCGCAACCTGCTGGGCGGCAAGGGCGCCAATCTGGACGGCATGGCCGCGATCGGCCTGCCGGTGCCGCCGGGCTTCACCATCACCACGGAAATGTGCACCCGCTATTATGTCGATGGCGGCAAATATCCCGAAAGCCTGACGCCGGAAGTCGCTGGCGGCATCGCCCATATCGAGGGGATCACGGGCAAGCGTTTCGGCAATGCAGCCGATCCGCTGCTGGTGTCGGTCCGTTCGGGCGCACGCGCGTCGATGCCGGGCATGATGGATACGGTGCTTAACCTGGGCCTCAACGACGAGACCGTCATCGGCCTGGCGACGACCAGCGGCGACGAGCGCTTCGCCTGGGACAGCTATCGCCGCTTCATCCAGATGTATTCGGACGTGGTGCTGGAACTGGACCATGGCGCGTTCGAGGAAGCGCTGGAGATCGCCAAGGAAGACCAGGGTTACAGCCTGGACACCGAGATGACGGCCGCCGACTGGAAGGCGCTGGTCGCCGAATATAAGGCGCTGGTGCTCAAGCTGTGGAACAAGCCCTTCCCGCAGGATGTGCATGACCAGTTGTGGGGCGCGATTTCGGCCGTGTTCGGTTCCTGGCAGTCGGAGCGCGCGAAGGTCTATCGCCGCCTCAACAACATTCCCGGCGAATGGGGCACCGCCGTCAACGTGCAGGCGATGGTGTTCGGCAATATGGGCGAAACCTCGGCGACGGGCGTGGCGTTCACCCGTGATCCGTCGACCGGCGAGAACGCCTATTATGGCGAATATCTGATCAACGCGCAGGGCGAGGACGTGGTCGCGGGCATCCGCACCCCGCAATATCTGACGCTGGCCGCGCGCGAGCGGGCCGGGGCCAAGCCGCTGTCGATGGAAGAGGCGATGCCGGAGACCTATGCCGAACTGGCGAACGTCTTCCAGATCCTGGAAACCCATTATCGCGACATGCAGGACATCGAATTCACGGTGCAGCAGGGCAAGTTGTGGATGCTGCAGACCCGGTCGGGCAAGCGCACCGCCAAGGCCGCGCTGAAAATGGCCGTGGATATGGCGCATGAAGGGCTGATCACCGAAGAAGAGGCGGTCGCCCGCGTCGATCCCGCCGCGCTCGATCAGCTCCTCCATCCCACGCTCGACCCCGAAGCGCCGCGCGATGTGCTGACCAAGGGCCTGCCCGCGTCGCCGGGTGCGGCCAGCGGCCTGATCGTGTTCGACGCCGACACCGCCGAGCGCCGCGCCGAACTGGGCGACGCCGTCATCCTGGTGCGCGTCGAAACCAGCCCGGAAGATATTCACGGTATGCATGCGGCCAAGGGCATCCTGACCGCGCGCGGCGGCATGACGTCGCACGCGGCCGTGGTGGCGCGCGGCATGGGTCGTCCCTGCGTGTCCGGCGCTGGCGGCATTTCGATCGACGGCAAGACCAAGATCCTGCGCGTCGGCGGCCGCGAGCTGAAGGAAGGCGACATCCTGACCATCGACGGGTCGACCGGCGAAGTGATGGCGGGCGAAGTGCCGACCGTGCAGCCCGAACTGGCGGGCGATTTCGGTACGCTGATGGTGTGGGCGGACAAGGTCCGTCGCCTGAAGGTGCGCGCCAACGCGGAAACGCCGCAGGACTGCAAGGTCGCGCGCGAATTCGGCGCTGAGGGCGTGGGGCTGTGCCGGACCGAGCATATGTTCTTCGACGCGGCGCGCATCACCGCGGTGCGCGAGATGATCCTGGCCGACAGCGAGAAGGGCCGCCGCGTCGCGCTCGACAAGCTGCTGCCGGAACAGCGCGACGATTTCGCGCAGATTTTCATGGTGATGGCGGGCCTGCCCGTCACCATCCGCCTGCTCGATCCGCCGCTGCACGAATTCCTGCCCCATGGCGAAGCGGAGTTCGAGGAAGTGGCCAAGGGCGCGGGCGTCAGTGTCGATACGCTCAAGCGCCGCGCGGCGGAACTGCATGAATTCAACCCGATGCTGGGCCATCGCGGTTGCCGCCTGGGCGTGACCTATCCCGAAATCTACGAGATGCAGGCGCGCGCGATCTTCGAAGCCGCGCTGATCGTCAAGGCACGGGGCGGCGAAGCGCCGATCCCCGAAGTGATGATCCCGCTGGTCGCGACCGCCAAGGAGCTGGAACTGATGAAGGCGATCGTCGATCGCGTCGCAGCCGAAGTGTTCGAAGAGCAGGGCGAGCGCGTCGACTATCTGGTCGGCACCATGATCGAACTGCCGCGCGCGGCGCTCAAGGCGGGCGAGATCGCCGAAGTCGGCGAATTCTTCTCCTTTGGGACCAACGACCTGACCCAGACGACGATCGGCATCAGCCGCGACGATGCGGGCCGCTTCCTGACGCAATATGTGGACAAGGGCATCTTCGCCCGCGATCCCTTCGTCAGCATCGACGTGGAAGGCGTGGGCGAACTGATCGAACTGGCGGCGGAGCGCGGTCGCAAGACCCGTCCGGACATTAAGCTCGGCATTTGCGGCGAACATGGCGGCGATCCGGCCTCGATCGCCTTCTGCGAAGCGACGGGCCTCGACTATGTGTCGGCGTCGCCCTATCGCGTGCCGATCGCCCGACTGGCCGCAGCGCAGGCGGCGCTCGCCCGGAAGTGACGGCAAAAAGGGCGGGGCATCAACCCCGCCCTTTTTCTTTGGGCTGATGCTGTGGGCAGGCTCAGCCGAACAGGCCGCGCTTGTGGCCCTTCTCCAGCTCGCTGGCCTGCTTGCGCCAGTCTTCATGCGCGATGGTGCCCGGTTTCAGGCCCAGTCGCGCCTCCAAGGTCGCTTCCTGCTCGGCATTGAGCGCGGCGATCTGGCCATAGCGATGATAGCCGGCTTCGTTCAGCGACAGTTCCTGAGCCTGACTCACGCCGCTGATCCTGCTCAGATCGTCGCGGCCATGGACTGCGCCCGCGACCGCCGTCGCCGTGCCAGCGCCGATCGGTCCCGCCGACTGGCGCTCCAGCTCCGCGATCCGGGCATGGGAGGCCTCTATGCGGGCGTCCCGCTCCTTGATCGCGCTGCGATGCACCGCTTGTTCGTCCTGCCACAGCCGCCGATATTTGCCGCGACCGCTCATCATCAGACCCAGCAGCCAGCCGATGACCAGCACCACCAGCAGCAACGCAACCTCGTTCAGATTGAAGCTCATCATGGCGTCCTCCTGCCGCATTGAACGAGGGACGGTGGATAAAAGTTGCCAGGCCATAAAAGTGCAAAAAAGGGGCTTGCCCAATCGGCCAAGCGCTTCTATCTGCGCGTCTCCACGCACCCATAGCTCAGCTGGATAGAGCATCAGACTACGAATCTGAGGGTCGGGCGTTCGAATCGCTCTGGGTGCACCATTTTTTCGAAGGGCTTTTGGTCCGGGCTTACAGCCGCGGTCCGTTCGTCTTTCCTGCGCACCCATAGCTCAGCTGGATAGAGCATCAGACTACGAATCTGAGGGTCGGGCGTTCGAATCGCTCTGGGTGCACCATCATTAGATCGAATAAAGAGGCGGCGTCTGGCCGCCTTTTTTGCGTTCAGCGTCAGGCGGTCGCCAGCGCCACCATGGCGTCGATATCGACATGGCTTTCCAGCAGCGCGGCCACCTCGTCCAGCGCGTCCTCGACCGACTGGTCATAGTCCCGTCCCGCCGATCCGCCGCCCAGCCGCCGCAACAACGCATCGCGTAGCGCCGTGCTGCCGAGCAGGCCATGGACATAGCTGCCCATCACCCGCCCGTCGCGGCTGATCGCCCCGTCCGGGCGCGCGCCGTCGATCAGGGCGAAGGGGCGGGCACAGTCCGGACCGTCGGTGACGCCCATATGCATTTCATAGCCGGTAAAATCGGCGTCGAGCGCGCGGCCGCGCACCTGCTCCAGCGTCTTTGCCCCGGACAGGCGCGTGTCGATATCGAGCAGCCCCAGCCCTGCGACCGATCCCGCCGGCCCCTCCAGCCCTTCGGGATCGGCGATGGTCCAGCCCAGCATCTGATAGCCGCCGCACAGGCCCAGCACCGCGCCGCCGCGCCGGTGATGGGCGCGAATGTCGATGTCCCACCCTTGCGCGACCATGGCGTGCATGTCCGCGACCGTCGCCTTCGATCCGGGCAGGATCACCAGCGCGGCGTCGCCGGGGATGGGTTGTCCCGGCCCGATCATGCGCAGGTCGACGGTCGGCTCCAGCTTGAGCGGATCGAGATCGTCGAAATTCGAGATGCGCGGCAACACCGGGCAAGCGACGACCAGCGGCGCGGCGGTCGAGAAGGTCCGACGTTCCAGCACCACCGCATCTTCGCTTGGCAATCGCGCGACGGCGTCGAGCCAGGGCACCACACCAAAGCCGCGCCAGCCCGACAGCGCTTCGATCTGGGCATAGCCATCCTCGAACAGCGCCGGGTCGCCCCGGAATTTGTTGATGAGGAAGCCGCGGATCATCGCCGCATCGTCGGGATCAATGACCGCGTGGGTGCCGACCACAGCCGCGATCACGCCGCCCCGGTCGATATCGCCCACCAGGATTACCGGCACGTCGGCGGCGCGGGCGAAACCCATATTGGCGATATCGCCGGCGCGCAGGTTGATCTCGGCCGGCGATCCCGCGCCTTCGACCACGACGATGTCGCATTGGCCGCGCAGCCGTTCGAAGCTTTCCAGCACGGCGCCCAGCAACGGCCCGCGCGCGCTGCGGAAATTGCCCGATCCCAGCGCGCCGCGCACCTGACCATGAACGATCAGTTGCGACGTTCGATCGGCCTGCGGCTTGAGCAGCACCGGGTTCATATCGGTATGGGGGGCGACGCCGCAGGCGATCGCCTGCAACGCCTGCGCCCGGCCGATCTCCCCGCCGTCGCTGGTGACGGCGGCGTTGTTGGACATATTCTGCGGCTTGAACGGGCGCACCCGATAGCCCCGGCGCGCCAGCGCGCGGCACAGCCCCGCCACCAGCACCGACTTGCCGACGTCCGATCCGGTTCCCTGCAACATGATAGCGCCCATGGCCTGCTCCTGACGGTGCAGCGCGGGCATGGCAAGGGGGATCAAGGCACGGATCAGGCGACGATGGCCGCCATGCCGCAGCGGCGCTGATGGACGCGCACCTCCGCCGACCCCACCCGGACGCCCAGCGTGGCCGTGACGCTGTTGAGGATGCCGTCCAGCAGTGGTGCGGTGGTGCCCAGCACCGCGCCGACCAATGGGCTGAGCGGGCTGTTGCCGATGGTTATGCCTAGAAGCGACACCTGTATCTGGGTCTGGCCTGCCAGGCTGGCGGCGATGCCCTGCGTCAGATCCTGCGTGCTGACGGTCTTGGCCTGCTGCGCGCTGATCTCCGACGGCGAGAAATGGACGCTATGGGTCTGGGTGCCGCCCAGGCTGATATTGGCATAGCCGGTGACGCGCGTACCGAGCGTCTGCGCCAGCACGGCGGCGCGCGGGTTGGCGGGGACCGAAAAATTGGTCAGCGCACTCATATCGACATCGCCCAGCACCGCGGTCCCGACCGACGGCGTGACCGCTAGGGTGACGCCGCCATCGCTGCCGCACTGGATATCCGACAGGCGCGCCTCCGCCGCCGCCAGTTCGACATAGAGCGGCACTCGTACGGAGGCGATGCCGGACAGCGCGGTGGCGACGGAGCTTTCCAGATAGATGCGGGTCTGGGCGGTGCGCAGCACTACGTCGCGCTTGGCGGTGATGCTCATCAGCGGCGAGCGGGCCTGTCCCTCGCCCGTCACCAGCATCAGCCGCGTGCTGCTGAGGCCCGGCACGGTGACGCGCAGGTCCATCGGGATTGTCGTCCCCGATGGCGGGCTGAGCACCATGCGCAGCATGGAGAAGGCGTCGAGCAGGATATTGGGTTGTCCGGTGGCATTGGCGGCGCCCCGCATCGGACCGAGGTCGACAATGTCGCTGAGACGGACGGAGCGGCCCGGAATGCGGCTGGACAGCGCCAGCAGGGTCGTGGCGGCGGGGCTGGCCCCGGCGCTGTCGGCCATCGCGCCGAGCAGGTCGGACAAGGGGATTTCCCTGTCGAACAGCGCCCCATAGGCTTCGCCGTCGCGCCCGGTCCGTACGCGCAGGGCATCGGCCATGTGCAGCAGGTCGAGATTGGCGCTGGCCAGCCCGTTATAATCCATCACCGACAGGTTGAGTTCGGTGCCCGCAAGATTGGACAGCAGCATGTTGGGCAGTCCGCCGCTGAGCGAAGCAAGGCCGGTGCCGAGCGAGAAGGCGGCGGCGTCGGTGCGGGCGGCGGTGGCGCGGGCGCTGAGGTCGATGCCGTCCCGGCCGACCAGCAGGCGGGCGAAGAAGAGAGGCGCGCGGCGGCGCACCTCCACCCGCATGGCGCCGCCATTGGCATCGCCTGCTCGGAAGCGCTGGTCCATCGGAAGGGAGGCGTCGGCGGAATAGCTGCCGGTGTCGAAGGTCGCGAGGGCCGCGCCGTTGATCCCGCTGCGCCCGACCAGTTGTTCGGCGGCGGTGCGGCCGCCATCGGCAGCGGCCAGCGCGGCGGCGTCCGCTACGCCCTGCAACTGGCGGCGAGCCAGATAGACCGATCCCAGATCGACAGCGACGGTGGCGGCGCCCGCCAGCATGAACAGCGATCCGGCCAGGATGAACGTCACGCCGCCACGCCGGTCCCGCGCCAGCGCCCGGCCGAAGCGCGCGCCGATCATTGGCTGGCGATCCGCACGACGGCGCTGCGTTCCAGCACGTTGCCCGGCATCGGGAAGGGCATGGCCGAGAACAAGGGCGCGCTGGCGAGACTGTAGCGCAGCGTCACCGTATAATAGCCGCTGCTTTCGCCGGTACTGACGCCGATCGTCTGGGCGGCGGGGGCGGGGAAGGCGGCGCGCGCGGCAACGACGCTCTGGTCGACCAGCGTGCGGCGTTCGGTCGCGTTCAGCCCGGCCACCGACGCGCGGGCGGCATCATTGGCGGCCTGCTGCAGGCTATGGGCGGTCATGAACCAGCTGCCATAGGCCAATATCCCCATCAGCAGCAGGATGAGCAGCGGCAGGGCGAAGGCCGCTTCGATCAGGCTGCTGCCGGCCTGATGGCGCAGCAGCGCGACCAACGGTCGACGCGATCGGGTGAAGGAGCAGGCGCTATCGTAAGACATGAGAGCGATGCTACGGCGCGCGGTTCAATATCGCGTATGCTTCGCCTGTCGGGCATTTGGCGGGTTTTACATAGTGGAAACGAGCGCCCGGCAGGCAAAAACTGGCCTTCTCCGCAAAAGTTGCGCACGCCCACCGGACATCATCCGATATGGACGTTGTTGTCGCGCATTCAGGCGGCGGTCGTGGGAGTAATGACGATTACGGCGCCCTCCGTACCGTAAATGCCGTGCAGCCGGGCGATCGCTGCGTCGATCGGCGCCAGCGAACCGTCGTTGGTCAGCAATTGGGTGGCGAACCGCATGTCGCCTTCGCCACGCAGCACGCGTTCCATCTGCTCGCGGAAGTGGGGGCGAGCGGGCAGCGCGACCAGGTCGGCGACCGGCACGTCCGACAGCCGATCGGCGGTCAGGCCGACCATCGCGCAAAAGCTGTCGTTCACGACATCGATGAAGCCGCGCATCGACACCCGGACATAGCCGACCCCGCCATGCACCCCCATTGCCTTGAGGATCGCCGATTTGACGTCGGCCAGCCGGTGGCGCTGCATGTCGGCGGTGATGTCCCGCAGCAGCAGGCCGACGCCGCCGGCGAAGGGGAAGGTCTGGACATGCAGCCAGACGTCACCGCGAAAGGGGGAGGGGATATCGGCCGCGCTCGCCTCGCCCGAAGCCAGGCTGTGGCGGATATGCGCCTCCGTCAGCGTGCCGGCCAGTTCGGGAAAGGCGTCCCACAGCGACTGATCCTCCAGACGCCGGTCCCATCGCCTGGCCATCGCGAGCGCCACCCCATTGACATAATCGATGGTCAGGTCGGCGCGGCACAGGATCAGCCCCTGATGCATCCGCGCGGCGAGTTCGAAAGTGCGGTCGGGCGCGACCGCGCCATCGTCGCCGACCGTCATCGTGCGAAAGCGGTCCAGCCCGATGAAGACATGGGTTTCGCGGCCATGATGGGTGACCATCACCGGCTCATGCGATCCGACCTCGCGCCAATGGGCGAAATTGCGCACCAGTTCGGCGGCGGGCACGCTGCGCCTGCGTCGATCGTCCAGCATCCTGTCGGCACTCCATCATCAGTGATGGAGGCAGGATAAGTCAGGGAAGGCTGTCATGCTGGTCGAGTTCGATCCGTTTCGGAACGAGGGCGGGCGCCAGAGTTCCGAGTCAGCAGGTGATTCCGCCGGCTTGGAAAAAGGCTCTATATCCCGCGCTGATAGTCCAGCGCGTCGATGATCTTGCCGCCCGCCATGAAGACGGCGCCCGAACAGGCGAGCGCCAGCAGATGGCCGCCGGCGCCTGGATATTGCTGCATGTAGACATGGCCGCGCTCGGCTGCGCCCAGCGCGAGCGCATAGATCACCAGAAACGCCTCGAACTTGGTCTTGATGATGAAGAGGCGCTTGATCCGTTCCATGTCGATTCCATCCGGCGTTGCCCACGCCGTCAGGGTGAAAGATCGCCCGACAGCTGCAAATGGTCAACAAGCGTTAACCATGATTGCTCGATCCGGGCAATCAGCCGTGTGTCGCTCAAATCCTCGGGCGCGATCGATTCTGGCCAATATTGGGACACGATCCGCGCAATATTATCCAGCCGCGCTTCGTCCACCAGGAAGCGGGGATCGATATCGACAGGATCGGCAACGACGCGCAGCCGCAGGCAGGCGGGGCCGCCGCCATTGGCCATGGACTGGCGCACGTCGACCGGGATGAGGCGGCGGATCGGGCCATTGCCGGCGATCATCTGCTCCAGCCAGTTCCAGACCGCGGGCGTCTGCTGCGCCTCGGTCGGCAGCACCAGCGCCATGCCTGTCCCGAGCGAAGTCGAGGGGCCGCTGTCGGGCAGGGTGACGAGCTGGGCATTGAAGAGATAGGATGTGATCGCATCGGCCAGGCTGACCGCGCAGGCAGGCACCTCCACGATCTCGACACAGGGCAGGGCGGCCCGCAGATCGGCGTAGAAGGCCTGTTTGTCGGCGAACGCCTGTTCGTGGGTGAAGAGCACCCGCTCGTTCGCCACCGCGACGACGTCATTGTGGAAGGCGCCCGCGGCGATCGCGGCTTCGGACTGCTCGACGAACAGCGTGCGCGCCGGATCGAGGCCATGGATGCGGGCGACCGCCTTGCTCGCCTCCATATGCTGGCGGGCGGGGAAAGCGCCGCCCGACCGGCCATAGACGAACACTTCCACGCCCGGCTGGTCGTGGCGTTCCGCCAGACGCATATGATTGGCTGCGCCCTCGTCGCCAAAGGGGGCGGGGATGGGATCATGGACGGCAAAGGCGCGGGTGTCGGAAAAGGCGATGCGGAGCTGCGCCAGCGTCTGCGGCCATTCATGGCTGCGATGCGGCATGGTGACGAGATTGGCGACGGTCAGGTGCGTCCGCCCGTCCGCCGTATCGCTGGCGGGTGAGATGGTTGCGGCGTTGGCGGCCCACATGGAGGAAGCGGACATGGCCGCCGCGCGAATATGCGGATCGGCGTCGCCGACATCGGTGCCCAGCTTCGTCAGCCAGGCGACGTCGGGCCGCCATTGCGGCAGGAAGATGCCCTGAGCCAGGCCGAGGCGGATATTGCCACGCATCTTCTCCAGCCCCTGGAGCGCCGCCGCGCGGGGATGCGCCACTGCGCCGGCGTTGCGCGCGGAAGCGAGATTGCCGAGGCTGAGGCCCGCATAATTGTGGCTGGGACCGATGATCCCGTCGAAATTGATTTCCCTGACGCTCATGCCCGCCCTGCCATGGTGAAGGAACCGCCGGTTTCGAGGCCGAGCCGTGCCGCGCTGGCCGCGTCGAGCGACACCGCGCCGCTGTCATCTTGCTGCACGAAGCCCCAGGTGCAGCGATAATCGGCCAGCTTGCCGGTTGCGATCAGCATCTTGTCCCCGCCCTTTTCATGGGTGGCGGACAAAGTTACGTCTCGCGCCGCGGCGATCGTCTTCAACTGGTCGATCTGGCCGACCATGGTCGGGCCGCCGTCGAAGATATCGACATAGCCGGCATTGTCGAACCCCTCCGTCTCCAGCATCCGCATCGCCGCGCGGCCATTGGGGTGGGGCAGGCCGATGACGGCGCGGGCGCTGTCGGTCAGCATCGCGGTATAGATGGGGGTCTTGGGCATCAGGTCGGCGATGAACTGGTTGCCGTTCACCGCGTTGAATTCGTCCGCCTCCTGGAAATTCATGCCGAAGAAACGCCCGGCCAGACCGTCCCAGAAGGGCGATCCGCCCGCTTCATCAATGACGCCACGCAGTTCGGCCAGCACCTTGTCGCCGAAGCGGCTGCGGTGGGCGCGGATGTAGAGATAGCGGCTGCGCGCCAGCAAAAGCCCCAGCCCCTCGGCGCGCTCACGCGGGTGGAGGAACAGGCCGCCGACCTCGGCCGACCCTTCCAGATCGGTGGTGAGCGAGAGCATTTGCGCGCGAAAAGTGCGGCCCAGTTCGCGGCTATGCTGGGTCAGCACGCCCAGACGATAGCTGTAGAAGGGCCAGCTCTGGCCCACGGTGGAAAAGATCTGACAGGTGCCGCGCACTTGGCCCGTCTCGACATTTTCCAGCACCATGACGATCAGTTCGTCCTCGATACCCTCGTCCTGCCGTGCGAGCGCCTGTTCGGTGCGCTCCAGCTTGGCGGACAGCGCGGTGCGATCGGGCGGCAGGTTGGTGAAGCCGCCGCCGGTCAGCTTCGCCATTTCGTAGAGCGTCTGCAAATCGTCGGCGCGCGCGATGCGCATGATGAAGCTCAAGCGGTGATCCCCTCTTTTTTATATCGATCCAGGTCGAACCGGCCCCGGGCGATCCGCCACAGCGCCAGCGCCGACAATTGCGCGCGTTCGGGCAGGCTGTCGGTAAGCAGAAATTCGGCGTCGCTATGGATGCTGCCGCCGCGCACGCCCATCGTATCGACCACCGGCACGCCACAGGCCGCGATATTATTGCCGTCGCACACGCCCCCGGTATCGCGCCAGCCGATGTCGAGGCCCAGTTCAGCGCCGCATTGCCGCACCAGCCCGAACAGTGCCTGCGCCTTGGCGTCCATCGGCTTGGGCGGCCGGCCGAAGCTGCCGTGCAGATGCAGGCTGACGTCATGGTCGCGCGCGACATCGACCATGGACCGGTCGATCAGGGCGCGGGCGGCGATCTCGTCCTGCGGCGTGCGCGGCCGGAAATTGACCCGCAGCACGGCATGGTCGGGCACGACATTGTTCGGGCTGCCGCCGTCGATCCTGGCGGGGTTGCAGGAAAATCCTGCACCGCTCCCGGCCTTCAGCCGTAGCGCCAGGTCGGCGGCGGCGAGCAGGGCGTTGCGGCCGTCATCGGGATTGCGGCCAGCATGGGCACTTCGGCCCGTCACGATGATGGAGAAATTGCCGCTCCCCGCGCGCGCGCCGGCCAGCGTGCCGTCGGGCAGGGCGGACGGCTCGTAAGTGAAGGCTGCCAGCTTGCCTGCCGCCATCTCCCGCAACAGCGCCGCGGATGACGCGCTGCCGACTTCCTCGTCGCTGTTGATCACCACGTCATAGCCCAGTGTGGCGATCGCGTCCGATCCTTCGATGGCGTTGAGCGCCGCGAGCATGACCGCGAGCCCGCCCTTCATGTCGGCAACGCCGGGACCGTTGAGGATGCCCGGCTCCAGCCAGCGCTGCTGCTGGAAGGGGTGATCTATGGGGAACACCGTGTCCATATGCCCGGTGAGGAGCAGCCGGATGGGCGCTTCGGGACGGACTGACAGATGGAGATGGCGGCCATGTTCGATGGTTTGGACGCGCCCGTCCGGCGACACGCTCTCCACCGGCGCGGGATCGACCAGGCGGATCGTGCCGGGCAGCGTGGAAAAGGCCTCGACCAGCACTGCGGCCATGCGGGCGAGGCCATCCAGATTGCGCGATCCGCTGTTGATCGCCGCCCAAGCCCGCGTCTGCGCGAGCATCGGCGCGGCCGCAGCGCGGTCAAGCAGCCTCCGTTCCTGCGATGAAAAATCCGTCATCCGCCCTGATCTATCAGAGCGCCGCGCGCGCCTCCACCCCCGCAATAAAATTGCGTGGTTCAGAAATCATAGGTCAGGGTCAGGCGGCTCAGGGTGTCGAGGTCGCGGCTGGACAGCAATGTCTCGGATTCATACTGGATATTGTAGGAGAAAGCGGCCGACAGCCGTGTGCTGACCTTGGTTTCTACCGAGGACAGGGCGTTGAGCGTATAGACGTCGCTTTCGGCATAGCCCGATGCGGTTTGTTTGAACGTCACCGTCGGCGTGGCGCGCCAGGCCAGCGCCATGGAACCGCGGACGCCCAGTTTCGTCTCACGTTCGCCGATCAGATATTTGGCGTGGCGAATGGACGGACCGATATCGGCCGACAGATCGACCGGCTTGCTGACGATCAGCTTATAGCCGACGCCGACCGAGGCGGTGTAGCGTTGGTCATAGCCGATCGAGGTGTCGCGTTCGAACTGGGCGAGGCCGTAGGCGAAGCCGCGCGGATCGAATTCATATTTGGGTTCGTAGCCGGCGAAATAGCGTTCGCGCGACGTGACACCATTGGCGCGGCGATAATCGGCGGCGGCGGTCAGCTTGTGCGACCATTGCAATCCGGCGCGAGTCGCCGTCGCGGATACGCTGATCCCGAGTTCGCTGGTCGAGCCTGTGGAACGGAAACCGCCTGCCTCGACCCGGCCGGTCCACAATTCGGTGAAGTGCGCTTCGCGAATCACCGTGTCGTGGGTCGCCTTGGTCCGCTCCTTCCAGCTGTTGACCATGCGCTGGATTTCGTCGGCGGAGGCCGGGTTGGTCTGTTTGGCGATCTTGGAAATGGTGGCGATTTCGGTTTCGTTGCCGTTGGCGATCGCAGCTTCCATCATTTCGCGGACGGCCGGCGGCAGCAGCGCCGATTCGGCCGCGCGCGCCGTGGCGGGCAGGGCGACGATCAGCAACGACAGGGGGATAAGACGAGCATACATCGCCCCGTCATAGCCAACCGACCGGGGATTTTAAGCCCCCAAACGCCTACCCCCGTCAGATAAGCGCCCGGAACTCCTGCAATATGTCGCGATACAGTTTGCGCTTGAACGGCACGATCAGGTCGGGCAGCGTTTCGGGCGACGTCCATTTCCATTCCCGGAATTCCGGGTCCTTGGTCTGGATATCGATGTCGCTGTCCAGGCCGACGAAGCGGGCCAGATACCAATATTGGCGCTGGCCGCGATATTTGCCACCCCACAGCTTGCCGACCAGTTCGGGCGGCAGATCGTAGAAATGCTCGTCCTTCGCCTTGGCGATGATTTCGACCAGATCGGGGCGGATGCCGGTTTCTTCCTGCAGTTCGCGCAGCGCGGCCGCCCTGGCATCCTCGCCTTCATCGATGCCGCCCTGTGGCATCTGCCACGCCTCGACCACATTATCGAGCCGCTGGCCGACGAACACCTTGCCGTCCATGTTCACCAGCATGATCCCGACGCAGGGCCGGTATGGCAATAAATTTTCATTCGGCATCGAAGCCATGTCATCCCCAAAAATTCCGGTTCCCGACGTCCTTGCCGCCTAAAGATCGTCATCGGCGTCGCTACACGACGCGGGGGCCAGAATAGGCAGGGCGGGGCTCCGCGTCCATCGGCCGAATCATCCACCTGTCGATTTGCGGCGACGCGATGGCCGGATCAATCGACGGGACGGCGAAGGCAATATGCCCCAAGGGCCGCTTGGAACCGGCGGCGGAGGGGCGCATTGCCCCGGCATGTCCGATCCCCTTCTCCTTTGGTTTCGTCAGGATCTCCGCCTGTCCGATCAGGCCGCCCTGGCCGCCGCTGTCAGCGAAGGGCCGGTGATTCCGGTCTATGTCCTTGATGATGAAGGTCCGCGTCAATGGGCGATGGGCGGCGCGGCGCGCTGGTGGCTGCACCATAGCCTCGCGCGGCTGGACGAAAGCCTGCGGGGCAAGGGATCGCGCCTGATCCTGCGTCGCGGGCGCAGCGCGGAGGTGCTGGCGGCATTGGCGAAGGAAGTCGGGGCGTCCCGGGTCCATGCGCTGCATCACTACGAACCCTGGTGGCGCAACGCGGAAAAGGCGGTGGCCAAGACGCTCGACCTGAGCCTGCATGACGGCGGCCTGCTCTTGCCGCCGGGCGCGGTGCGGACCGGGGCGGGCGGCATGTATCGCATCTACACGCCCTTTTCGCGCGCCGTTATGGAGCATATGCCGCCCGCCGCGCCGCATCCCGCGCCGCACCGGATCGATGGACCCGCGCACTGGCCGCACGGCGATTCGCTGGACGATTGGGCCTTGCTGCCGACCAGGCCGGACTGGGCGCAGAGTTTCGGGGCGGACTGGACGCCGGGCGAGCAGGGCGCGCGCGCCAATGTGGCGCATTTCATGGACGAGGTTGGCGATTATCCGACCGCGCGGAATCTGCCGTCGATCGAAGGAACGTCGCGCCTGTCGCCGCATCTGCATTTCGGGGAAGTGTCGCCCGCCTATGTCTGGCACCGGGTCGAATCTTCAGGCCATGATGCAACGATCTTCCTCAAGGAGTTGATCTGGCGTGATTATGCACATGTCCAGATTTGCGGCTTGCCCGTTTATGGGTCCGAAAATGCGCGATCCAATTTCGATGCGCTGCTCTGGCGCGACCTTCGGGAAGCACGGACCGATTTCGCCGCATGGAAGACGGGCAGGACCGGCTATCCGATCGTGGACGCCGGTATGCGGCAGCTTTGGACGACGGGCTGGATGCATAACCGGGTGCGCATGATCGCCGCCAGCTTCCTGATAAAGCACCTGCTGATCGATTGGCGGCATGGCGCGCGCTGGTTCTGGGATACGCTGGTCGATGCCGATTACGCCAATAACAGCGTCAATTGGCAATGGGTCGCGGGCAGCGGCGTCGACGCCAATCTGTTCACGCGAATCATGGCGCCGCTGACCCAGTCGGACAAGTTCGACGCGGCCGATTATATCCGGTCATGGGTGCCGGAACTGGCGGACCTGCCCGACGCAGCAATTCACGATCCAGATGCCCATGGCGCACGACCGGCCGCCTATCCGGCGAAGATCATTGGCCATCGTGAGGGGCGAGAACGCGCTCTGACCGCCTATCGTCGCATCAAGGGGTGATTGCAGCCGCGACCGGCTTGCGGCAGGATTGGCGTCATGAACGCCATCACTCCCCGGCGCGGCCGGCGCGCGCTATCGGTCAAACATCCGCCGCGATCCGGCGCCCCCAGCCGGACGTCCCGCGCGCTGGCGCCCCTGTTCCATCGCCTGCTCGACCGGATCGACCAGGGCCTGGAAGAAGGCGGGCTGGAAGCGTCGCTGCCCGACGGTACGCGCCGCCTGCTGGGCGGTCGGGCGCCGGGGCCGCAGTGCGAGGTGGATTTGCGCTCCTGGCGCGCGCTGATGCGGCTGGCCGTGGGCGGATCGGCCGGCTGGTATCGCGCCTGGGCGGCGGGGGAATGGGCCAGCCCCGACCCGGTGCCGCTCTTCGCCCTGTTCATGCGCAATGCGGCGGCGCTGGGTCAGGCCGCGCGGCCGCGCGGTCCGGGGCGCTGGATCGGGCGCGCGACGCACTGGCTGCGGCGCAACAGCCGGGCGGGATCGCGGCACAATATCGCCTATCACTATGATCTGGGGAATGATTTCTACCGGCTCTGGCTGGATGAAAATATGCATTATTCCAGTGCCTTGTTCCTCAATGCTGACGACAGGATCGAAAGTCTGGAACAGGGGCAACAGCGCAAGGTCGATGCGATCCTGGACCGGCTGGACCTGACGGACGGCGCGTCGCTGCTGGAGATCGGCTGCGGCTGGGGTGGGCTGGCCGAGCAGGCGATGGAGCGGTGCGCGGTCGCCTATAGCGGACTGACCCTGTCGACCGAGCAGGCCGACTATGCCCGCGATCGGCTGGGGTCGGGCGCGCAGATTTTGCTGACCGACTATCGCGACGCGCAAGGGCAATATGAGGCCATCGCCAGCGTGGAGATGGTGGAAGCGGTCGGCCAGGCCTATTGGCCCGACTATCTGGCCGCGATCCATCGCCTGCTCAAGCCAGGGGGCAAGGCGGCGATTCAGTATATATTGATCGATGACGCGATTTTCGAACGCTATGCCCGGGGCGCCGACTTCATCCAGGCCTATATTTTCCCCGGCGGGATGCTGATGTCGGACAGCCGCTTTCGCGCGCTGGCCGAGCGACAGGGGCTGGAATGGCGCGACGTGCGTCGCTTCGGCCCGGATTACGCCGAAACGCTGCGCCGCTGGCGCGAGCGGTTCGACCGGGCGATCGACGAAGGCCAGTTGCCCGCCAGTTTCGACCAGCATTTCGTGGCCTTGTGGCGCTATTATCTGATGTATTGCGAAGGCGGCTTTCGCGGCGGCGGCATCGATGTGGCGCAGGTGACGCTGGTCAAACCGGCGTAACCGTCAGCCTTCGACTCGTATCCTGTGGCCGGTCGGCGCATCGGACGCGACCAGATCGACGATCGCGCTGGCGACGGCTTCCGGCCCCTTGAGGCTCGCCGGATCTTCGCCGGGGAAGGCGCGGGCGCGCATCGCCGTGCGGGTCGCGCCGGGATCGACGATATGGGTGCGGATGGCGGAGATATTCTTCATCTCCTCACCATAGGCGCCGACCAGCGTTTCCAGCGCCGCCTTCGACGCGCCATAGGCGCCCCAATAGGCGCGCGGCGCCACGACCGAGGAGGTCAACGCCACCACCCGCGCGTCGCCGCTGGCGCGCAGCATAGGGTCGAAAGCGGCGATGAGCGCTTGAGGCGCGGCGATGTTGAGCGTCAGCAGCCGCGCAAATTCCTTCGCGTCGATCGCCGGAACCGATGCCAGCGCGCCCAGCGTCGCGGCGTTCAGCACCAATATGTCGAGCGCCTGCCAGCGTCCGCCGATCGCCTGCGCCAGCCGGCCAATGCTCTCGCCATCGGTCAGGTCGAGCGGCGCGATCGTCGCATGGCCGCCGGCCTTGTGGATGCGATCCTCCACCTCTTCCAGCCCGCCGCTGGTCCGCGCGGTCAGCACGACATGCGCGCCCGCGGCGGCGAGCGCTTCGGCCGTGGCGGCGCCGATGCCGCGGCTCGCCCCGGTGACGAGCGCCAATTTGCCGGAAAGTGGGCCAGAAAGGGGATGCTCGGACATGATGTTCCTCTCGTCCCGACCGCAATCGGAACCGCATGAAGGATGAAAGGGAGTGGGCGGCCCGGTCAGGAACCGCCCAGGGCCGTCAGACCACGCGCTCGGCGAGCAGTTCCAGCTGGTTGGTCACCACTACGTCATCCTGATCGGTGAGCGTCGTGGGATAATCGCCGGTGAAGCAGGCGTCGCAATATTGCGGGCGGATGTCGGCGCGCTTGGCTTCGCCCAATGCCTTATAGAGGCCGTCGATCGAAATGAAGGACAGGCTGTCGGCATGGATGAAATCCTGCATCCCGCCCACGTCCAGCTTGTGCGCCAACAGCTTGGTGCGTTCGGGCGTATCGACGCCGTAGAAGCAGCTATGCTTGGTCGGCGGGCTGGCGATCCGCATATGGACCTCCGCCGCGCCGGCTTCGCGCATCATCTGCACGATTTTGAGGCTGGTCGTGCCACGCACGATCGAATCGTCGATCAGCACGATCCGCTTGCCCTCGATCAGCGCACGGTTGGCGTTGTGCTTGAGCTTCACGCCCAGATGGCGGACCTTGTCGCCCGGCTGGATGAAGGTGCGGCCGATATAGTGCGAGCGGATGATGCCCAGCTCGAACGGGATGCCCGATTGCTGGGCATAGCCGATCGCCGCGGGCACGCCGCTGTCGGGCACCGGGATGACATAGTCCGCCTCGACCGGATTCTCGATCGCCAGTTGCGCGCCGATCGCCTTGCGGACCGAATAGACGCTGGAGCCATCGACGATCGAATCGGGGCGGCTGAAATAGACATGTTCGAAGATGCAGGGACGCGGATGCGTGTCGCCGAAGGGGCGATGCGACCGGATCTGTCCGTCATTGGTGACGATGACCAGTTCGCCCGGATCGATGGTGCGGACATAGTCGGCGCCTACCACATCGAGCGCAACCGTTTCCGACGCGAAGATCGTGGTTTCGCCCAGATTGCCCATCACCAGCGGGCGAATGCCCAGCGGGTCGCGGCAGGCAATCATGCCTTCGGGCGTCATGACGATCAGCGAATAGGCGCCCTCGACCTGCTTCAACGCATCGATGAACTTGTCGAGCAGGGTGCGATAGCTGGACGTCGCCACCAGATGGATGATGACTTCGGTGTCGGAGGTCGACTGGAAGATCGAGCCACGGCGAATCAGTTCGCGGCGCAGCTTCATCGCGTTGGAGATATTGCCATTATGGGCAATGGCGAAGCCGCCCGAGTTCAGTTCCGCATAGAGCGGCTGCACGTTGCGCAGCGACGTTTCGCCGGTGGTGGAGTAGCGTACATGGCCACAGGCGGTATCGCCGGGCAGGCCGCGAATCACTTCGTCCCGGTCGAAATTCCCAGCCACATGCCCCATCGCCCGGTGGGTATGGAAATCATGCCCGTCCCAGCTTGTGATGCCCGCGGCTTCCTGCCCGCGATGTTGCAGGGCGTGAAGGCCAAGCGCGACGATGGCAGACGCTGTTTCCGCGCGGGAAACACCGAAAATGCCACATTCCTCGCGCAACTTGTCGTCGTCGAAGGGGTTTGTCGTAATCATGGGTGCGAGCGGTTCCATAGCCGTTCCTGACAGGCCCACAGGGCCGTCCTTGGGCGCGCATATAGGGACTTCCGCCCGCTTTGTCGCCCTCCTGTCATAAAAAAGCGCAACGAAACGTTCCGTTTCCCGGATTTGCGTCGTTGAAACGCTGAAATGGCGTCCCGGTCAGAAGTGAAACAGCCATCCCGCGATGGCGCCGCCAGCGACGACCGCTGGCGTGACCCATGCCCCTTTCACGCGCCACACAAGAACCAGGGCGACGCCGGCCAGGGCCATGGCCGCCCAGACATGATCGACCCGCATCGCCGTCGCCTGGGCCAACTGGATGAAGGTGGCGGCGATGATGCCGACGACCGCGGCCGCGACGCCTGTGAGGCCATGATGGAGCGCCGGGTTGGCGATCACTGCTTCAAGCCGCTCGAAAAAGACGAGCGAGAAGGCGAACGCGGGCAGGAACATGCCCAGGGTGATGACCAGCGCGCCGGCAGGGCCGCCCACGATATAGCCGGTAAAGGTGGCGAATATCACGAGCGGCGCGGGCAGAACGCCCGCCAGCGCGATACCGTCGAGAAATGCGCCATCACTGATCCAGCCGCGGCCGACCGTGTCGGCGCGGACATAGGGAATGGCGGTGTACGCGCCGCCGAACGTCAGCAGGCCGCCCTTGAGGCCCGCCACGAACAGCATGGGCAGCGTTACCGCCGCATGGGCGATGGCTTGCGGGCGAAGCTGTTCCGATCCGCCCACAGGCAGCAGCGCCACGGCGAGGATGACGGGCGTCAGCAGGATGGCGATAGCCAGAATCGGGCGATGCGCGAAGGCATAGGCGATACCGCCGCTGGCCAGCGGAACGTAGAAGGGCACGCCGAGCAGCGGGGATGCGAGGCCGACAAGGGCGATGCAGAGCAGCAGCCCATCTTCGACCACATGCTGGCCGATCCGCACGACGGCCCGCAGGATGATCGCCAGCACGACGATCTGCACGCCCAGCAAGAGGCCCGCGAGGCCGATATTGCCTTCGATCCATCGCGTATAGGCCGCGCCGGCCGCCAGCATCAGCACCAGTCCCGGCACCATGAAGCCCAGGCCGGCCACGATGCCGCCGGCGCGACCGCGCGCGACCATGCCCAGATGGACGCATAATTCATGGGCTTCGGGACCGGGCAATATCTGCAGCACGGCCAGCAGCCGGTTGAACCGGCCCGGCGCGATCCAGCGTTCCTGTTCGACCAGCGCCTTGCGCAACATGGCGATCTGGGCGACCGGGCCGCCGAAGGCGAGGAGGCCGAACCCCAGGAATTTCAGGAACAGCGCCCACAGGCTGAGCCGTGGCGGCCCAAAAGCATCGATCTTATCATTCATCCCACGCCCCTTCGCGCCGCACATGCGGCGAATGGAGCGGACTTGGGCGACGATCGCCTGGCCGGGCGTCCGCATCGGCCCGGTTCATCCTCTATCGGCGAGCCACATGGCGGATGTCAACGCGTTCGCACCGGCCGGAATCGGCTCACGCGATTCGTTCATAGGCTATCGGCAAAATGCCCTACTGGCGTTGCCTTGCGCGCGCGGCTAAAGACGCAGCCCTGATGCATCGTTTCGCCAATCCCGCCCGCTTCCTGAAGATCGCGCGTCCGTTGACGGGCTGGCTGTTCTGGCCCGGCCTGCTGCTGCTGCTCGTCGGCTCCGCCTGCGGGCTGTTCCTGACCCCGGCCGACTATCTGCAGGGGCAGACGGTGCGCATTCTCTATATCCATGTGCCGGCGGCCTGGCTCGGCATGGGCGGCTGGAGCGGGATCGCCATCGCCGCGCTGATGCAGCTTGTCTGGAAGCATCCGCTCGCCGCCGTCGCCGGGCGCGCCATCGCCGCGCCGGGCGCGCTGTTCACCGCCATCTGCCTGATGACCGGCGCCATCTGGGGTCGCCCGACCTGGGGCACCTGGTGGGAATGGGACGGGCGGATGACGTCGATGCTGGTCCTCTTCTTCCTGTATCTCGGCTATATCGCGCTGGGCAATGCGAGCGCCCGGCAGGCGCAGCAGGGCGGCGTCAGCAATGTGACCGCCATTTTCGGGCTGGTTGGCGCGATCAACATTCCGATCATCAACCGGTCGGTGGTGTGGTGGAACAGCCTGCATCAGGGACCGTCCATCACCCTGCGCGGGTCGAGCATCGACGGATCTTTGCTCTGGCCGCTGGGACTGACATTGCTGGGCTTCACCCTGCTGTTCGGCGCGATCGTGCTGATGCGGATGCGGGCGATCCTGGCGCAGAACAAGGTCGAGGCGCGGATGCAACGCCTGGCGCGTGGATAGAGCAAGAGGGTGGGGCGATGAACCAATGGGCTTTCGTGATCGCCGCCTATGCGGTGACGCTGGCGGGTACGGCGATCGTCAGCCTGGCGAGCTGGCGCGCTATGCGCAGGGCTGAAACGCGGGCCGACCAGATTGCGGATCGGACATGAAGGCGAAACATCAACGACTGATCCTGGCGCTCGCGGCGCTGGTGGCGCTGGTGGGGGCGGGGCTGCTGGCGGCCTCCGCACTCAAGGATGAGGCTGCCTATTTCTACGCGCCCAACGACGTCAAGACCAAGGGCGTCGAACCGGGCAAGCCCATCCGCCTGGGCGGTATGGTGGTCAAGGGGAGCCTGAAGCGCGCGGCCGACGGCGTCACCATTCATTTCGATGTGAGCGACGGCAAGGCGACCGTCCCGGCGACCTTCAGCGGCATCGCGCCCGACCTGTTCAAGGAAGGCAGCGGCGTCGTGGCCGAAGGATCGTTCAACGGCCAAGGCATGTTCGTCGCCACCAACCTGCTCGCCAAGCATGACGAACGTTACATGCCCCGCGAACTGGAAGGCATGAGCTATAATGAGAGCACGCACGAGATGAAGGTGGAGCGGTGATTACCAACCGACATCTCCCTCATCGTCACCCTGAACTCGTTTCAGGGTCCATCGATCGGCAATGCCCTTCGCTCTCGGTTCCGGGATGGATGCTGAAACAAGGTCAGCATGACGTTGAGGCAATAGGAGCATGATCGCCGAAACCGGCCTCGCCGCGCTTTGGCTCGCCGCCGCGCTGGCGCTGCTTCAGCTTGTTCTTGCCTTCGCCGGTCTCAAGGGCGGAAAGACGGAACTCCTTGCTGCCGTTCGCCCCGCCGCCGTGGCGCAGGGCATGCTGACCGCGATAGCCTTCGCCGCGCTCATCACCCTGTTCATGCGGTCCGACATGTCGGTATTGCTGGTCGTCACAAACAGCCATTCGATGAAGCCATGGCTGTATAAATTCGCGGGCACTTGGGGCAATCATGAAGGCTCGATGCTGCTGTGGGTGACGGTGATGGGCGTGGCGGGCGCTGCCGTCGCCCTGTTCGAGCGCGCGCTGCAGCGCAACGCCCATATGGCGACGCTGGGCGGACAGGCGGCGATCTCGCTGGGTTTCTATGCCTTCCTGCTCTTCTCCTCCAACCCCTTCGCGCGGATCGATCCGGCGCCGGCGGACGGGCAGGGCTTGAACCCGCTGCTGCAAGACCCCGGCCTCGCTTTCCATCCACCGACCCTCTATCTCGGCTATGTCGGCCTGTCGGTCGCCTTCTCATTCGCCATCGGCGCGCTGCTGACGCGGCAGGTTGATGCGGCCTTTGCCCGCGCCATGCGCCCATGGGTGCTGGCGGCCTGGGTGTTGTTGACCCTGGGCATCACAGCGGGCAGCTATTGGGCCTATTATGAGCTGGGCTGGGGCGGCTGGTGGTTCTGGGACCCGGTCGAGAATGCGTCGCTCATGCCGTGGCTCGCGGCGACGGCGCTGCTCCACAGCGTCACCGTGCTGGCGACCCGCGACGCCCTGCGCGCCTGGACGGTGATGCTGGCGGTGGTCGCCTTCTCCATGTCGATGGTCGGCACCTTCCTGGTGCGTTCCGGCATCTTGACCAGCGTCCATGCCTTCGCCGTCGATCCGACGCGGGGCAGTTTCATCCTTGGCCTGCTCGCGCTCTATATCGGCGGCGCGCTGGCTTTGTTCGGCTGGCGGATCGGATCGGTACGCGAAGGCGCGCCGTTCGAACTGGTCAGCCGCGAAACCATGCTGGTGGTCAACAACCTGTTGCTGACGGTCATATTGGGCCTCGTCCTGATCGGCACGCTCTATCCGCTGATGACCGAAGCCTTCGGGCATAAAGTATCGGTCGGCGCGCCCTATTTCGACCGCATCGCCGGGCCGATCGCGCTGGCGCTGATGGTGGCGATGGCGGCGGGACCGCTTACACGGTGGCGCAAGGACCGGGCGCAGGCTGTTGGAAAACGTTTGCTGGTTCCGTTGGGCATCGCGTTGCTGGTCTCCATCTCGCTGTCTTTGTTCGCCTGGGGCCGCATCGGCATCCTGCCTTTCCTGGGTCTCGTGATCGCGGTCGCGGTCGGCGTCGGCAGCCTTGCCCCGCTGTGGAAGCGCAAGCTCTTGCGCACCCCGCTCTTCACCTATGGCATGGTCGTCGCTCATCTGGGCTGCGCGGTCAGCCTGGCCGGTATGGCCTGCGATTCGGCCTTCACGGTCGAAAAGCTGGTGGCCGCCCGTCCCGGCGACGTGATCCAGACCGCCGGCTGGTCGCTGCGCTTCCGCCAGATCATACCGATCGCGGGCGATAACTGGACCGCGTTGCAGGCGGATATGGATGCCAGCCGCGGCGGGTCTTCGGTGCTGATCCGTCCGCAATCGCGCTTCTTCGCCTCGCCCCCGACCAGCACCAGCGAAGCGGCGTTGCTGACCCGCTGGGACGGCCAGCTTTACGTCGTGCTGGGCGAAGAAGTGGAGGGCGGCCGTTGGCAGTTGCGCATCTGGTGGAAGCCCTTCGTCACGCTCATCTGGCTGGGCGGCGTCATGATCGCGCTGGGCGGCGCGCTGGCGCTGGTCGGGCGCGAGCGGCGCGGCTGGTTGATGAAATGGCGGGCGCGGGAGGCGCGGCTATGAGGAAGCTGCTCATCTGGTTGCCGCTGCTGTTGTGCCTGGCCTTTGTCGGCCTGTTCGCCAGCGGCCTGTTCAAGCCAGACGATCGCGTCATCCATTCGCGCCTGGTCGGCCAGCTCCTGCCGGCCTTCAGCCTGCCCGCGGCCGCCAGCGATCGTCCGGCGTTGGCGAGCACTCAACTCGCCACAGGCAAACCCCGGCTGCTCAACATTTTCGCGAGCTGGTGCGTCCCCTGCGCCGCCGAAGCGCCGCAACTCGAAGCGCTCCAGAAGGCCGGAGCGCAGATCGACGCCATCGCCATCCGCGACGCTCGCCCGGATGTGGACGCCTTCCTCAAACGCAACGGCAATCCCTATGCCCGCATCGGCCTGGACGCGCGCAGCGCGGTGCAGATGGCGCTCGGTTCGTCCGGCGTCCCGGAAACCTTCGTGATCGATGGCAAGGGACGCATCGCTTATCAGCATATCGGCGACATCCGTGCCGACGACGTACCCATGATCCTTGAAAAGCTGAGGGCCGCGCAATGAGGCTGATCCTAGCCCTGCTGCTGGCGCTGGTTTCCCTGCCGCTGTTTGGCACGCTGCTCAGCGCCCAGACCGCGCTGCCGCCGGCGCCCTATGCCGACCGGCAGATCGCCGACCCGGCGTTGGAGCGCAAGGCGAAGGCGCTGATGGAGACCATCCGCTGCCTGACCTGCCAGAGCCAGTCGATCGCCGATTCGGGAGCCAGCATGGCGGGCGACATGCGATCGCAGATTCGCGAACGGATCATGGCGGGCGAGCAGCCCGAAGCGATCCGAAGCTGGCTGATCGCCCGCTATGGCGACTGGGTCAGCTATGAACCCACCGCCGCGCCGATCCTCTGGCCACTCTGGGCCGCGCCGGTGCTGCTGCTGGGCCTGGGCCTGCTGCTGCTGCGCGGCCGGATCAAGCGGAGGAACCGGGCATGACCGGCTGGTTCATCGCGGTCGGCCTTGCCGTTGTCGCCTTTGGCGCCTTACTGTTGCTCGGCCGGATTCCGCGATCGGCGCGGGAGATCAGCGCGGCGGCCCTGCTGCTGGGGCTGGCTGGCTATGCCTGGCAGGGCAATCCGGGCCTGGCCGGCGCGCCGCGCGTAAGTAGGGAAAATGCGGGCGACAAGTTCGACGAGAAGCTGGCGCAGCAGCGCCGCGGGCTTGCCGAACGCTATGGTCCGGCTGGGCAATGGCTCATGCTATCCGATGGTCTGGGCCGGCAGGGCAAGACGCGGGAAGCCGCCAATATCCTGCTGGCGGGCCTGCGCGCGACCCCCGACGATCCCAATCTCTGGCTGGGGCTGGGCAATGCCCTGGTGGCCCATGCCGACGGCGTGGTCTCACCCGGCGCGGACTTCGCCTATCGCCGCGCGCTGACGCTCGACCCGGAGGGGCCAGCGCCCCGCTATTTTTACGGTCTCGCCCTGGCCCGCAACGGCCAGTTGCAGGCGGCGCGCGACCTGTGGGCGTCACTGGCGGCCAGCGCCCCGGCCGGTAGCCAGGTGAAGGCGGAACTGGACGCCAATATCGCGCGTATCGACTCCATGCTGGCTGCAGACGCCCCGGTGGGGCCATGATGCAGTGCAGCGTTCGCATTGCGCGCTTCCTGGAGCCGTGATAGGGCGCGGCGGTTTACGGGGGACGTGCGGACTATTCCGCAGTCGCCCCCGATTGGGTGTCGATACGAACATGATCCTTCATGGCTGACCTCCTTCCCAACACCGCGTCGGCTTCCGATGACGAGGAGCATGGCGGACATGGTCATGCGCGGCAGAAGGCCACGTTGAAGCTCGTCGTCGGTGCAATCGGCATCGTGTTCGGCGACATCGGCACCAGCCCGCTCTATGCGTTCCGCGAAACCTTCGCCGGCCACCATCATCTGGACCTCGATCCCGATCATATTTTGGGCGTCATCAGCCTGATGTTCTGGTCGATGATGCTGGTCGTGACGATGAAATATGTCAGCATCATCATGCGCGCCGACAATAAGGGCGAAGGCGGCAGCCTGGCGTTGCTGGCGTTGATCAACGGCCAGACCAAGACGCAGCGCTGGTCGCGCGGCATCGTGCTGCTGGGTGTGTTCGCCACCGCCCTCTTCTACGGCGACTCGATGATCACCCCGGCGGTTTCGGTCCTGTCGGCGGTGGAGGGGCTTACGGTCTACAATCCCGCCCTTGCGCCGGCGATCCTGCCCGTGGCGATCGTCATCCTGCTCGGCCTGTTCTGGATACAGGGTTTGGGCACCAACAAGGTCGCGGCCTTTTTCGGCCCGATCATGCTGACCTACTTCGTCACGATCGCGGCGCTGGGTGTCGTTTCGATCATCAAGACCCCCGGTATCCTCTATGCTTTCAACCCCTATTGGGCGGTGATGTTCTTCGTCACCGATCCGCTGCCGGCTTTCCTGGCGCTCGGGTCGGTGGTGCTGGCGGTGACGGGCGCCGAAGCGCTCTACGCCGATATGGGCCATTTCGGCCGCAACCCGATTCGCGTGTCCTGGCTCGCCTTCGTCCTGCCCGCGCTGATGCTCAATTATATGGGGCAGGGCGCGCTGCTGTTTCGCGAGGGTGCGGCCGCGCTGCACAGCCCCTTCTACAATCTAGCGCCGCAATGGGGGCAGTTGCCGCTGATCGTGCTGGCGACGCTTGCCGCCATCATCGCGTCGCAGGCGGTGATCTCGGGCGCTTTCTCCGTGACGCAACAGGCGATTCAGTTGGGCTTCATGCCGCGCTTGCGGATCGAGCATACCAGCGCCTCCACCGCCGGCCAGATCTATATCCCCCTCATCAACTGGGGGTTGATGGTGATGGTGATCCTGCTGGTGCTGACATTCCAGACATCGTCCAATCTGACCGCGGCCTATGGCATTGCGGTGACCGGTGCGATGTTCATCGACAATGTGCTGTTGACGGTCGTGATGTACCGGCTGTGGCACTGGAAATGGTATTATGCCGCGCCGGTGCTGGCGGTCTTCTATCTCGTCGATGGCGCCTATCTGGCGGCGAACCTGACCAAGGTGCCGGATGGCGGCTGGTTTCCGCTGCTGATCGGCTTCGTCGTCTTCACCCTGCTGACCACCTGGTCGCGCGGCCGTCGCCTGGTGCAGGACCGTTTGCGAGAGGCGGCGATGCCGATCCCGGTCTTCGTCGCGTCCGCCGCCAACAGTGCGGTGCGGGTGCCCGGCACGGCAGTGTTCATGACGTCGACGCCCGATGGCGTGCCGCACGCGCTGTTGCATAACCTCAAGCACAACAAGGTGCTGCATGAGCGCGTCATCCTGCTGACGGTCAAGATCAAGGACGTGCCGGTCGTCGAAGATGATGGCCGCTGCAAGCTGGAGGATCTGGGCCGGGGCTTCTTCCGCCTCGTCCTCCAATATGGTTTCATGCAGGAACCTGATGTTCCTGCCGCGCTCAAGAATGTCACGGGCTGCGGGCAGGCGTTCAAGATGATGGACACCAGCTTCTTCCTGGCCCGCCAGACGCTATTGCCTTCGGCCAAGCCGGGGATGCCGCTGTGGCGGGAGAAGATCTTCGCCTGGATGTTGCGCAACGCGGAAAGCGCGATGGAGTTTTTCCGCCTGCCCACCAACCGCGTCGTCGAACTGGGTAGCCAGGTCGAGATATGAAAAGGGCGCGGCCTTGCGGTCGCGCCCTTCATTTTTCCATCGATGCCGCGATCAGGCGGCGTCGCGATCCTTGACGCTGATGTCGACCAACTGACCGCCGTTGATGGCGATCTTCTTGGGCTTCATCGCTTCGGGCACTTCGCGCACCAGTTCGATCGTGAGCAGGCCGTCGGCCAGGTCAGCCTTTTCCACCCGCACGAAATCGGCCAGTTCGAAGCGGCGTTCGAAGCTGCGGTTGGCGATACCCACATGCAGGAATTTGGAGCGATCCGCCGGCGAGGCGTCGTCCTTGCGACCGATCACCTGAAGCAGGTTCTGCTGGGCGGTAATGTCGATCTCTTCCGGGCGGAAGCCCGCGACGGCCAGGGTCACGCGATAGCGATCCTCCGACAGGCGTTCGATGTTGAAGGGCGGATAATTGTCGCCCTGCGCCAGCCGGGCGTTATTTTCGATCAGGTCGAACAGGCGATCGAAGCCGACGGTGGAGCGGCGATAGGGGGTGAGGTCGAAACCACGCATTGTCATAATCTCCCAAAGAGCAGAATGAACGGACCGAACCCTGATTCAGGCGTTCGGCGATACTGTGCCCGGCCCCATGAAGGCGACCGGACACGCTGGATATGGTTCGATCGTCGGGGGTTTCAAGAGGGTGGCACGGCCCGATCGCATGGCCGGGAAAGACGGGGGGTGGACGCTTTGTCCCATAGTCCGCGCCGACATCACGCCGTAAAGAAGGCGTAATAAAAAAACACCCGGATCGTGTTTTCACGATCCGGGTGTTTAATGGACGATTGCTCGTCTCCCCCTTGGCCTGCCTCGACCGCTTCTCAGCCCCCTAAGCTCGAAGCGGGATGCAGTATCCCTGAACCACGGCCTTTCACCTGTGCTTCGATTGTCTTGCTATGACCGACGCAGGGCCGAGTCACGGCCAAAATCCGGGCCGTGCTATTTTCCGTTCGTCGCTGTGGCCGTGATGCAACAATCGGGCAATGCTTGCCGTTATACGGCTCCATGCCTAGAGCGTCAGGCAGACCATCCTGCAAGGGGCCGTTCGCGCCACATGATTCTATCCCGTTACGAACGCATGATCGCCAAGCGCTACCTGCTGCCGGGCAAGGGGGAAGGGTTTATCTTCCTCGTTGCGGGCATCAGCCTGGCTGCGGTCATGCTGGGTGTCGCCGCGCTCATCATCGTCATGAGCGTCATGAACGGCTTCCGCGCCGAGCTGTTCGACAAGATCGTCGGCCTCAATGGCCATGCCGTGGTGCAGGGCTATGGCGGACGCCTGCCCGACTGGCAGTCGATCCTCAAGCAGGCCCGCGCGACCCCCGGCGTGACGAAGGCAACGCCGATGATCGAGCAGCCGTTGGGTGCGATCTTCCAGGGCCGGTTCGAGCCTGCCCTGGTGCGCGGCATGACGGTCGCCGACATTCGCAACAACAAAACGCTCAAGGGCAAGGTGCTGGCCGGCAGCCTCGACAATCTGACGCCCAATAGCGGCAAGGTGGGGATCGGATCGCGGCTGGCGGAAAATATGGGCGTCCAACTGGGCGACACCATCACCATCTACAACCCGGCCGGCCGTTCCACCCCCTTCGGCACGGTGCCGCGGCAGGTCGCCTATCAGGTCGCCGCGATCTTCGAGGTCGGCGTCTATGATTATGACAAGGCGATGGTCGTCATGCCGATCGAGGATGCGCAGACGCTGCTGTTGCTGGGCGATGTCGTCAGCATGATCGAGGTCGAGACGGTCGATCCCGACCGGGTGGGCCAGATATTGGAACCGCTGGCCGGCAAGGTCGCCGGACGCGCGGTCATCACGGACTGGCGGCAGATGAACGCATCGCTGTTCGAGGCGCTGGCGGTGGAGCGGGTAGCGATGTTCGTCGTTCTGTCCATCATCGTGCTGGTGGCGGTGTTCAACATCCTGTCCTCGCTCATCATGCTGGTCCGCGCCAAGACGCGCGACATCGCGATATTGCGGACGATGGGGGCAAGCCGCGTCGGGCTGGTCAAGATTTTCATGACGGTCGGCGTCACCATCGGCACGCTGGGCATGGTGGCCGGCATGGTGCTGGGCTTCACCTTCCTCTTCTTCCGCCAGAATATGGTCAATGCGATCCAGTTCGTGACGGGGCAGAATCTGTGGGACCCCTCGATCCGCTTCCTGACCGAATTGCCGTCACAGCCCGATCCGGTCGAGATCGCGGTGATCTGCATCATGGCGCTGGTGTTCAGCTTCCTCGCCACGCTCTATCCGGCCTTCAAGGCCGCCAATACCGATCCCGTCCAGGTGCTGCGCTATGAATGATATCCTCAAAGTGACGGGCCTTGCCCGCAGCTTCACCCAGGGCGGCGTGACCATCGACGTGTTGCGCGGCATCGACCTGACCGTCGGGCCGGGCGAGATCGTCGCGCTGCTGGGGCCGTCCGGTTCGGGCAAGTCGACGCTGTTGCAGGCGGTGGGCCTGCTGGAAGGCGGGTTCGACGGGTCGATCCGCATCGCGGGCGAGGAAGCGGCGAAGCTGGACAATGACGGGCGTACCCGGCTGCGCCGGGATGCGCTGGGCTTCGTCTATCAGTTTCACCATCTGCTGCCCGATTTCAACGCGACCGAAAATGTCGTCCTGCCGCAGGTGATCCGCGACGTGGAGATGGCGGCGGCGAAGGCGCGGGCGGAACTGCTGCTGACCTCGCTGGGCCTGGGGCATCGGCTCGACCATCGGCCGAGTCAGTTGTCGGGTGGCGAGCAGCAGCGGGTGGCCGTCGCCCGCGCGCTGGCCAACAGGCCGGCGCTGGTGCTGGCGGACGAACCGACCGGCAATCTGGACGAGCGGACTGCGGACGTCGTTCTGTCCGAATTCCTGCGGCTGGTGCGGGGCGAAGGCTCCGCCGCGCTGGTGGCCACCCATAATGAGCGGCTGGCGCAGAAGATGGACCGGGTGGTCCGACTGCACGAAGGCGTCCTGGAAGGCGCTTAAGCCGCCGCGGAAGCGCCATCGCGCACGGTCGCGACCAGTATCCGGTCCCGGCCTTCCGACTTGGCGCGCAGCAACGCGGCGTCGGCGGTCTGCAACAGTCGGTCGGGCCGGCCATGATCGGGGAAGGCGGACAGGCCGAAGGAGGCCGTGATCGGTCCCAGTTCCTTGCCATGATGTCCCAGGCGCAGTTCCTGAATGCGCCGCTGGATCTGCATCGCACGGCCAAGCGCCTGATCGAGGTTGAAGCCCGGCATCAATATGACGAACTCTTCGCCGCCCAGGCGGAAGGCATGGCCATGTTCGCGCAGCGAGTCGCCCAGCACCGCCCCCACGGCGCGCAGCACGGCGTCGCCGGCATCATGGCCATAATTGTCGTTGAAACGCTTGAAATGATCGATATCGACCATCAGGCAAGCCAGCGGCGTGCCGTGGCGATCGGCGTCCTGCACCAAGGTCTGGAGCATGGTGTCGAACTGGCGCCGGTTGGGCAGGCCGGTCAGCGCGTCGGCCATGGCCATTTCGCGCAATGTGTCGCGCAGACGGAGATTGGCGAGGGCCAGGCCGACATTTTCGGCCAGCATTTCCAGATATTTTCCGGTCCGCTCCAGATGGTCGGCGTTGCTGTCGGTCGGCTCCTCATAATAGAGCATGCCGATGCTCTCGCTCTGCGCGGCGAGCGGTATGCAGATGGTGCTGACGCTTTCTGAAACGCCCAGATGCTCGCACGGAATATCGACCATGTCGCCGGTCGGCCGGTGGGTCTGGCCACGACGCAGCGCCCAACAGGCTGAAGGCGGAAATTCGATGCGCGATTGCGCGGGCGACAGCCAGTCGCAGGCCTGGGTCATGGCGTTGCGGCGAGCGTCGTGGATATAGAGCCGGCCCGGAAAATCAGGCGCGATTTCCGGAGCGAAGCGGCGCACGACATCGACCAGGTCGCTGACGCTGTCGCAGCCCTGCAATCGTTGCGTCAGCCGCGATATCAGGTCGCGCATCATCCGGTCGGCGTCGCGCTCCTGCTCCAGCCGTTGTCGTTCCAGCCCGTTTTCGCGGAAGATGCGGATCGCCTGCGCCATGTCGCCGATTTCGTCGACATGGGCGGAATCGGGCGGAATGGCGTCATAATCCTGCGCCGCAAGACGCGTGACGACATCGCTCAGCCGCACGACCGGTCGCAGGATGCGTTGTTTCAGCACGAAATAGAGAACGCACAGGAAGAGCAGTGCCGTCATGCCGAGCATGATTTCGGACATGGTGCGCCATTGGCGCGCGGTATCGGTCGCGCGCGCCACCGCATGGTCGGTGCGCTGGTCGAGCATATATTGGAACTTGCCGACCTGTGCGGCGACCCGGTCCAGTTCCCGGCCATATTCGTCGCCGAACAATATGGTGCGGGCGGTCTTGTCGTCCTTGGCCTGAGCGGCCCGGATCGCGGCATCCTGTTCATCGGTCAGCGCGTCGGACCAGTGCATCGCCTGGCGCAGGGCAGCCAATTCACTCTCATTGGCGCCGGCGTCGCGCAGATGGGCGATCCGCTGCTCGACCGAACGCAGCGCCTCCTTTTCCCGGCGATAGGCGATGAGATGGCTGGGGTCGCCACTGATGACGAAGCCGCGGGCCTGCTCGGTCAGGCGATAGACATCCTCCTCCAGCGTGGCCGTCGCCTGGTCGAAGGTGGCGCGCTGCGCCACGGCGGCGCGTTCGCGCTCCTCGGCGCCGGACGCCATCAGCATGGTGGCGCCGGAAACGAGCGTGAGGGCGACGGTAGCGCCGTAGGCCCAGTTGGTGATCGTGGAGAGACGCATGATGCAGCCGACGATAGCGGCGACAGGTTGGCAATCCGTTAAGGATGGCCCGCAAGCGGTTTACCCACAGATTTCGTTGCCCAAGGGCTGGGACGAATCAGGCTTCGCCCCTAGATTGGCCCACATGCCTCATGCTCCCTTCGTACCGCTGCGCGTCTTTTCCTCCTTCACCATGCTGGAAGGGGCGATAGACCCCAAGAAGATCGCCAAGCAGGCCAAGGCATTGGGCTTTCCGGCCGCGGCGATCACGGACCGCAACGGGCTGTACGGTTCGATGGCTTTTTCCGACGGGTGCAAGGATGAGGGCGTTCAGCCAATCATCGGCGCGATGCTGGGCGTGCTGCGGCCGGGGCGGCCATCCAATGCGGCGCCGATGCACGACTGGCTGGCGCTCTACGCGCAGGACGCGACCGGATATGACAATATCTGCGCACTGGTGTCGATGGCGCATCTCGACCGGCCGGTCGAGGAAGTGCCCCATGTGACGATAGAGGCGCTGGAAGGGCGGACCGATGGCGTCATCGCGCTGACAGCGGGGGGCGAGGGCGCGCTGGCGCGGCTGTTCGCGGAGGATCAGCCCGATGCGGCCATTGCCTATGTCGCGCGGCTGGAGGCGCTGTTTCCGGGGCGGCTCTATGTCGAGATATGCCGCCGGCTCGACGCGATCGAGGGCAAGGCGGAACCGCAACTGCTCGACCTGGCCTATGATCGCGACCTGCCGCTGGTAGCGACCAATCCCACCTGCTTTGCCGAACCGCATTTCCATGAAGCGCATGACGTGATGCTGTGCATCGCCGACAGCGCCTATGTCGACATGCCCGATCGCCGCACCAGTTCGCCCGACGCCTGGATGAAGCCAGCGGGCGAGATGAAGCGGCTGTTCGAGGATTTGCCCGAGGCGCTGGCGAACACGCTGGTGGTTGCGCAGCGCTGCGCCGTGGCCGCGCCCAAGCGCAAGCCGATCCTGCCCAGCCTGGCCGGTGATATCGAGGGTGAGGCCCGGATGTTGCGCGACCTGGCGAGCGCCGGGCTGGACGCGCGTCTGGCGAAGCTGGGCATCATCGCGGACGAGGCGCGCCAACCCTATGTCGAGCGCCTGAAATTCGAGACGGACATCATCATCCAGATGGGGTTTCCGGGCTATTTCCTGATCGTCGCCGACTTCATCAAATGGGCGAAGGACCATGATATTCCTGTGGGTCCGGGCCGTGGGTCCGGCGCCGGATCGGTTGTCGCCTGGGCGCTGCTGATCACCGATCTCGATCCGTTGCAGCTCGGCCTGCTGTTCGAGCGCTTCCTGAACCCGGAACGCGTGTCGATGCCCGACTTCGACATTGATTTCTGCGAAACGCGGCGCGGCGAGGTGATCCGCTACGTCCAGCAGAAATATGGCGCGGACCATGTGGCGCAGATCATCACTTTCGGTAAGCTGAAGGCGCGCGCCGTGCTCAAGGACACCGGCCGCGTATTGCAGATGAGCTATGGCCAGGTCGACCGGCTCGCCAAGCTGGTGCCGAACCATCCGACCGATCCCTGGACGCTAGAGCGGTCGTTGAATGGGGTCGCCGAGTTCCGGGCGGAATATGACAATGACAATCAGGTCCGCCGCCTGATCGACTATGCGATGAAGCTGGAAGGCTTCCCGCGTCATAGCTCCACCCATGCGGCGGGCGTGGTGATCGGCGACCGACCGTTGCAGCAACTGGTGCCGCTCTATCGCGATCCGCGATCGGACATGCCGGTGACCCAGTTCGACATGAAATATGTCGAGGGCGCGGGGCTGGTGAAGTTCGACTTTCTCGGCCTCAAGACGCTGTCGGTGTTGCAGAAGGCGGTGCAATTGCTGACCGCGCGCGGCGTGACCGTCGATCTGGATACGCTCGCCTGGGACGACAGCGCGGTTTACGATCTGCTCCAGCGTGGCGACACGGTGGGTGTGTTCCAGTTGGAATCGGAAGGGATGCGCAAGACGCTGGCCGCAGTACGGCCGACCAATTTCGGCGACATCATCGCCCTCGTCTCGCTCTACCGCCCTGGCCCGATGGACAATATTCCGATGTTCGGGCGTCGCAAGAATGGCCAGGAAGAGATTGAATATCCGCACATTCTGCTGAAACCGATCCTCGAAGAAACCTACGGCATCTTCGTTTATCAGGAACAGGTGATGCAGGCCGCGCAGATATTGGCGGGCTATTCGCTCGGCGACGCCGACCTGCTGCGCCGCGCCATGGGCAAGAAGGTGAAGGCGGAGATGGACGCGCAGCGGTCGCGCTTCGTCGAGGGCTGTGCCGCGAGCGACATCAAGCCGGCCAAGGCGAACGAACTGTTCGACTTGATCGACAAGTTCGCCGGCTACGGCTTCAACAAGTCGCACGCGGCCGCCTATGCCCTGCTCGCTTATCAGACCGCCTGGTTGAAGGCGCATTATCCGGCGGAATTCTATGCCGGGTCGATGGCGTTCGACATCCATCTGACCGAAAAACTGACGGTCTTCGTGGACGATATGCGGCGCATGGGGCTGACCTGCCTGGCGCCTGATCTCAACCGCAGCCAGGCCGACTTCACCGTCGAGGCCGTGCCGTGTGAGGGCGAGGACAAGCGACTGGGCTTCGCCGTGCGCTATGCGCTGGGGGGCCTCAAGGGCGTGGGCGAGAAGGCGATGGAGCAGTTGGTCGCCGAGCGTGAGGCGGCGGGGGCGTTCCAGTCGCTGGACGACTTCGCCGACCGGATCGAACCACGGTTGCTGAATCGGCGGCAGTTGGAAAGTCTGGCGGCGGCGGGGGCGTTCGATGGCGTCCATGCCGACCGGGCGGGCGTTCATGCCGCGGCGGAAACCATCTTGTCGGTGGCGTCGAGCAATGCAGCGGCGCGCGAAAGTGGGCAGGGCGGCTTGTTCGGCGACGTGGAGACGCCGCATGCCGACGTCCGCATTCCGCCGCATCAGGCCTGGACCGTGGCGGACCGCATGGCGCAGGAAAAGGAGGCGTTCGGTTTCTACTTCTCCGCCCATCCGGTCGATCGGTACAAGCATCTCGCCGATGCGCGAGGCGCGCGCAGCTATGGCGCTGTGTGTCAGGCGCCAATGCCCGCGCCCAATGCCGAAGGGCGGGCGATGACGATCATGGCGGCGATGGTCGAGGATGTGCGCTGGCGCGAAACCAAGCGCGGGGCGCGCTACGCCAATGCGACCTTTTCCGACCAGAGCGGCCAGTTTCAGGCGAGTTGCTTCGATGAGGGCGCTTGCAAGGCGATCGAGGAACTGGCGGCCGATGGCGATTGCGCGCTGCTGGTCGTGGAACTGGACCGGTTGCCGGGCGAGGAGACGCCGCGGGTGACGGTGCGGGGGGTCGAGCCGTTCCGGGCGATCGCCAGCGCGTCGCGCATGGAATTGACGGTCGATGTGGAGACCCCGCAGGCGGTCGAGGCGCTGGCGACCTTGCTCGCTGGTGCAAGCGGTGGACGGAGCGAGGTATTCCTGCGCGCGCCGGTGGGCGAGGGGCAGGCGGCGCGGCTGTTCCTGGGCGACACCTATAGCCTGGGCGCGGATCAGGTGGATGCAATCTCTACGATCAAGGGGCTGTCGATCCACTGCTTCGAGCGGATGGATGTGAAGGCGGACGGCTACAAGACGCGCACGCGGCGAACGGCGATGCGGTTGGTGGGGTGATTGCGGCGGGTTTTGCGCTGTCGTTTTGGGACCATAGTCGGCCACCCAAAGCCGTCCGAACAACGGAGGCTAAAATAACCGCATCTGTGCGCCTTCGGGTGGGCGGAAGAGGTCGGTGCGCAGGGTCAGCCGTTCCGCGCCAAGGCCTGCGCGTTTGCGGGCCTTGCTGAAGCGGGTGCGGATGAGGTCGGCCCAGACGCCCTGTCCGCGCATCCGGGTGCCGAAATCGGGGTCGTTGTCGCGGCCGCCGCGCAGGTCGCGGATGATCGCCATCACCTTGGCCGCGCGATCGGGATAATGGGCGTCGAGCCAGGCGCGGAACAGCGGCGCGACCTCGTGCGGCAGGCGGACGGGGATGTAGCTGACCTCCCGCGCGCCCGCCTGCGCGACGTGGGCGACCAGCGTTTCGATCTCATGGTCGGTGATGGCGGGGATGACCGGCGAGATGCTGGCGGTGACGGGGATGCCGGCGGCCGATAGCTGGCGGATCGCCTCGATCCGGCGCAGCGGATGCGGCGCGCGGGGTTCCAGGGTGCGGGCGATGGCGGGGTCAAGGCTGGTGACGGAGAGCATGACGGCAACCAGCCGGTCGCGCGCCAGATCGGCGAGCAGGTCGATGTCGCGCACTATGCGGTCGGACTTGGTGGTGATGAAGGTCGGGTGGCGGGTTTCGACCAGCAATTCCAATATATCCCGCGTGATCCGCCAATCCTTTTCGATCGGTTGATAGGGGTCGGTGTTCGTGCCCATGGCGATGGGCGCGACGACATAGTTGCGCTTCGACAGTTCGGCGCGCAGCAGTTTTGCGGCATCGGGCTTGGCGAACAATCTGGTTTCGAAATCGAGGCCGGGGGACAGGTCGTGATAGGCATGGGACGGGCGCGCGAAGCAATAGATGCAGCCATGTTCGCACCCCCGATAGGCGTTGATCGATTGGGAAAAGCCGATGTCGGGGCTGGCGTTGCGCGTGAGGATCGTGCGGGGATGTTCGACCGTGACCTGGGTGCGGCGGCGCGGGACAGGGCCGTCCAGTTGCTCGACCGTATCGAGCCAGTCGCCGTCGGCCTCCCGCTGGGGGAGGTTGAAGCGGTGGCTGTCGCCGTTCAGCGTTGCGCCTCTGCCCCTTTCGATCGCCATGGCGCATAAGAACATATAAGGAACAACGTGTCAATTGAGACGACAAGTGCAACAGCAGTACGGCACCGGCATTTCATTAATTGACTAACTAATGAAATGCCGGATCGGCCTTAACGCTCCATCAGCCGCGGCATCAGTTCGACGAAGTTGCAGGGGCGGAAACGGCTGTCGAGTTGGGTGACGAGGATACCGTCCCAGGCGTCCTTCACCGCGCCGGTCGAGCCGGGCAGCGCGAAGATATAGGTGCCGCGCGCGACGGAGGCGGTGGCGCGGGACTGGATGGTGGAGGTGCCGATGTTCTGATAGCTCAGCCAGCGGAACAGCTCGCCGAAACCGGGGATTTCCTTGTCCTGCACCTGGGCGAGCGCTTCCGGCGTGACGTCGCGGCCGGTGACGCCGGTGCCGCCGGTGGTGAGGATGACGTCGATCTGCGGATCGTCGATCCAGGCATGGAGGCGGGCGACGATGGCGGACCGGTCGTCGCGCTCGATATAGCGGACGGCGAGGATATGGCCGGCGCTTTCCAGCCGTTCGATCAGCGCATCGCCGGAGCGGTCCTCGGCGAGGCCGCGTGTGTCGGAGACGGTGAGGACGGCGATCCGGACGGGAATGAAGGCCCGGCCCTCGTCGATCGGCATCAGTCGGAACCGCCACCCATGGCGGCGGAAGGCTGGGCGCGGCCGTCGGCCTTGCTGAGCCTTACCAGCTTCACGCCCTTGGCATTGGGGAAGGTCGGCCACATGCCCTGCGCCATGCCGGTCAGGCAATCGGCGCTGCCCTTCGCCTGGATCTGGTACATCCAGTAGTTGCGCATGACGATGTTCACATAGGCGCGGGTTTCATAATAGGGCAGCGATTCCATGAAGAGCAGCGGATCGCCCTTGTCATGGACCTGCGTGTTCCAGCGATCGACCGGCTGCGGGCCGGCATTATAGGCGGCCATCACCTTGGGCAGCAGGCCACCGGTCGCGCTCATGTCGCGCAGCGATTCCAGATAGCGCTGGCCATATTCCATGTTGGTGGACGGCACGAAGAGTTGCGATGCGTTGGTGAGGCCCACATCGCCGGCGGTGCCGGGACGGACCTGCATCAGGCCGCGCGCACCCGCGCTGCTGACGACGTCCGAGCGGAAGCCCGATTCCTGGAGCGTGTGGGCGTAAATGAGCGAGGGATCGACGCGCCAGCCGCCATCGGGGCGCCAGTCCGGCGCGGGGAAGCGGGCGAAGCTGTCGGGCTGCTTGCCCGCCGGGCCGTTATGGGCGAGCCAGAGCTGGGTCGCGGGCAGGTTCAGGGCGCTGGCGAGGCGCAGCAGCGCGTCATATTGGTCGCTGCCGCCGATCTTGGCCTGATAGCGGATCAGTTCGTCGGCGCGGCCGTTGTCGCCGATCGCGGACAGGGCGATCGCGGCGCGGGCATTGGGGCTGGCCCGGAGCTTCTGCCATTCGAGCGCGCCGAAGCGGCTGCCGACCGGCGCGGCGCCGAGCGGCAGGCCGAGCGATTCGCGGGCGAGCAGGCCGTAGAAGGTTTCGTCCGAACGGGCCGCCTGCTTGAGATAGGCGGCGACCTTCTCCGCTTCGCCGCAGACCATATAGGCGCGCGAGGCCCAATAGGCGCCGGCGGCGCGCATGTCGGCGTCGCCCGCCAGTGCGGCCACATTGGCGAAGGCCGGTGCGGCGGTGCGGCAGTCATTCTGGCGCCACGACGCAAGGCCAGTGGTCCAGTGCGCCTGCACCGTCCAGTCGCCGCCGGTGCGGGTTTCGAGCGCGCGCGCGGCCATCCGGCGGGCGTTGCCATCGTCATTTTCGATATAATAGGCCCAGGCGACGCGCTGGCGCACCTCGGTCAGGCCTTCGGACGTCAGGCCCGCTTCGCCGTTGGCCAGCAGGCTTTCCGCGCCGATCGGGTCGTCATTCTTGACATAGGTCTGGATCTGGCCGGCGAGGGCCTGCGCCAGTGCATCGGTCTTGGTCGCGGCGACATATTGGCGGCGCGGGGCGGCGCCGAGCCACACCATCTTCTGGATCTGGGGCAGGGTCGGCAGGATGGTCGCGCCGCGCTTTTGCGCCAGCCGGGAGAGCTGGTCCGCCTTGGGGAGCCAGGCGGCCTTGTTGATCAGGTCCAGCAGGTCGAACAGTTCGACCCGCGGCGACCCCTTCGCCAGATAGATTTCGGACAGTGCCAGCGGACGGACGGCGTCCTGCGGATCGAGCGCGGCGACCATCGCCTTGGCGTCGGTCCATTGCTGCGCCTGGATCGCGGCGAACAAGGCGCGGTAGCGGGCCTTGTCCCCATCGCTCAGTTGCAGCGGCGAAGATTCGGTCGAGAGGGTCGGCAGGACCGGGGCGGTTTCGGCGCTGGCGGGAAGCGCGGCGGCCAGGCCCATGGCAATCAGGGCGAAACGGGAAATTTGGGTCGCGGCGCGAATCACGGACGGGCTTCCTCGATCAGGCTTTGCAGGGCGCGCCAGCATTCCGCCTTGGCTGTCGGCTGGGTCAGCAGCAACCGGGGGTGAAATGTGGCGACGGCGGGCACAATGCCGCCATCATGATTAAATTGGCGTAAACTATCGGGCGATGCGGCACCGTCCGTCGGCATCAGCGCACGGATCGTCCGGTCGCCCAGCAGTAGCAGCCGGCGCGGAAGGGCCAGCGCGACATGGGTGCGCATCCGATCGGCTGCGAGGGCAAGATCGGACGCCTCCACCATGCCGCCGGGCGGGCGGGCGGTGAAGAGCGAGGCGAGATGGATGGCGTCGCGATCGAGGCCGATCGCCCGCAGCATCGCATCGAACAACTGGCCGGCGCGATCGGCGAGCAATCGGCCTTCGGCGATATCGGCAGGATCGGGCAGGTCGGTGACGACCATCAGCGCTGCCGGCGTTTTGCCCACCGGCGCGATCCGTGTGCCGGCCCAGCGTCGTTCGGGCTGGGACGGATCATTGGCGAGCCAGTCAAGGAACGATTCGAGCGTTCGCGGCTTCTCCTTGACGGGCGCTGCGATCGCGGCGGCCGCCATGCCGGATGGGCGCGCAGCGACGGGGCGCAGCCAGTTCACTGGCGATTCGCCTGTGGCGCTGTCAACGCCTGCGAGCTGCCACCACGCCAGATAGGCGTCGGCGGTCGCCGCATCATCCTGCAATAATCCCCGCATCGCGAACAGTTAGGGCCAGAGGTTGACGAGGGGGTCAAGGTGCTTCATCGCCTTAGATGGTAAAGTGTTGGACTAATGCGGCGATTGGAGAGGACGGGGTGCAGCCCGCCGATCGCCCCAATGGAGGGATGAATGAGCGAACGGGAATCGATGCCCTATGACATCGTGATCGTCGGCGGTGGGCCGGCCGGTCTGTCGGCGGCCATCCGATTGAAGCAATTGGCGAATGATGCGGGCCAGGAACTCGCGGTCTGCGTTCTGGAAAAGGGGTCGGAAATCGGCGCCCATATCCTGTCCGGCGCGGTGATCGATCCCAAGGCGCTCGATGAATTGCTTCCCGATTGGCGGACACAGGGCTGTTCGCTGGCGGATGTGCCGGTGACGGACAACCAGCACTGGTTCCTGACCAAAACCGGCAAGATCGCCATGCCGCACATCATGACGCCCGGCTGGATGCATAATAAGGGCACCTATACCGGATCGCTGGGCAATCTGTGCCGCTGGCTGGGCGAGCAGGCCGAGGGGCTGGGCGTCGAAATCTTTCCCGGCTTCGCGGCGGCGGAAATCCTCTATAATGAGGATGGCAGCGTGAAGGGCGTGGCCACCGGCGACATGGGCGTCGATCGCGAAGGTGAGCATAAGGGCGATTATCAGCCGGGGCTGGAACTGCATGCCAAATATACCTTCTTCGCCGAAGGCGCGCGCGGCCATCTGACCAAGATATTGAAGCGCCAGTTCGCCCTCGACGCCGACAGCGAGCCGCAGGTCTATGGCCTGGGCATGAAGGAATTGTGGGACGTCGATCCCGCGATGCATCAGCCGGGGCTGGTGATCCATTCGCAGGGCTGGCCGCTGACCGATGCCTATGGCGGGGGATTTCTCTACCATCAGGCCAATGGACAGGTGGCGTTGGGCTTCGTCGTGGGACTGGGCTATCGCAACCCGCATCTCTATCCGTTCGAAGAGTTTCAGCGCTGGAAGCAGCATCCTGAAATTCGCAAATATCTGGAGGGCGGGCGCCGCGTGTCCTATGGCGCGCGCGCGATCAACGAGGGCGGCTGGCAGTCGATCCCCAAGCTGGTCTTCCCCGGCGGCGCGCTGATCGGCTGTTCGGCCGGCTTCGTGAATGTGCCGCGGATCAAGGGCACGCATACGGCGATGAAGTCCGGCATGCTGGCGGCCGAAGCCGCGTTCGAGGCGATTCAGAACGAGCGCGCCCGCGACGTGCTGGACGATTATGAATTGCGCCTGCGGTCGAGCTGGATCGCGGACGAGTTGAAGCTGGTGAAGAATGCCGAGCCTTTGTTGTCGAAGTTCGGCGGGACGATCGGCACGCTGCTGGCAGGCATCGACATGTGGATGCGCACGCTCAAGATCGGCCTGCCCTTCACGATGAAGCACAAGGCCGACAATGAGAAGATCTGGCCCAAGGACGCCTGCGCGAAGATCGCCTATCCCAAGCCCGATGGCGTGGTGAGTTTCGACCGGCTGTCGTCGGTGTTCCTGTCGAACACCAATCATGAGGAGGACCAGCCGGTCCATTTGCAGCTCAAGGATCCCGCGATCCCGATCAGCTACAATCTTCCCCTTTATGACGAGCCGGCGCAGCGTTACTGTCCGGCGGGTGTCTATGAAGTGGTCGGTCAGGAAGAGGGCAATCCCCGGTTCCAGATCAACGCGCAGAATTGCGTCCACTGCAAGACGTGCGACATCAAGGACCCGACCCAGAATATCAACTGGGTCGTGCCCGAAGGCGGCGGAGGACCGAATTATCCGAACATGTAAGCGCCTGACCCTGTTGCTGATGCTGACGACCCCGGCGGTGGTTCCGACCATGGCGGGGGCGTCGGTCGATCCCGCCATGGTGGGAAATGGCGCGCTCCATGCCTATGCGCGGGCGCGAATGGCGGACGGGGACGGTGCGCTGGGGCTGGCGGTCGCCAGCTATCGCGAGGCGCTGAAGCAAGACCCGGCGCGGATCGAGATCGCCCGGCGATCCTATGTGCAGGCGCTGGAGAGCGGCGACCGGTTGCTGGCGCGGCAGTCGGCCGCGTTGCTGGACCGGGCAGGGGCGCTGCCGCGCGACGGCACGCTGCTGCTGATCGGCGAGGCGCTGACGGCCAAGGATTGGGCCAGCGCGCGCGCATTGACCGACCGGATGCTGGAGGAAGGCAATTTCGCTTTCCTTACGCCCATCGTCCGTAGCTGGATATCGCTGGGCGAGGGGCAATATGCGCCGCCGGTGATCGACGGCAAGGATCGGTTCGCGGCGCTGGGTCTACGCTATGCCGATGAACATGCGGCGTTGCAGGCGCTGGCGCGCGGCGATCTGGCGACGGCGGCGCCAGCGACGCGGCGGGCGCTGGCCGTGCGCAGTGGCGATGGCGCGGCGTTGCGGCTCGCCTTTGCCGGGCAATTCGCGGCGCGGCGCGCGAAGGCGGAGGCCTTGACCCTGTTGCCGGTCGGCAGCGCCAGCTTCGCGCGGGCGCGCGCCGACATCGAAAAGGGCAAGGGGTTGAAGGCGGCGGGCGCGGCGACGACGCCGGCGCAGGGCTTTGCGCGCTTGCTGGCGCGGCTGGCGGTCGATGTGTCGTCCGATGGCAGCGGTTCGGCGCTGGGGTTGCGGCTGGCGCGGATCGCGACCTTCGCCGATCCCGACGGTCCGGAAATCCACATCGTGTCGGCCCGGTTGCTGACGGCGCAGGGCCATGCGGCGGGCGGCGTCGCCGAAGCGGGCAAGGTGCCGGCCAATGGCTGGTATGGCGCCCTCGCGCAGGCCGAACTGATCGACGCGCTGGCGGCGGCTGGCGACATGGATGGCGCGCTGGCGCTGGCCCGTGTGCAGGCGGCGGAGCCGGGCGCGGAGGCGGATCGGCAGGTGCGGCTGGGACGTTTATTGGCGCAGAAGCAGGATTTCGACGGTGCGGCGACGGCGTTCCGGGCGGCACAGGCCGGCTATGAAGGCGACCAGTTGCCCTGGACGCTGCTGCTGTTCGAGGGCAGCGCGCTGGAACAGGGCAAAAGATGGGACGAGGCGCGTGCGGTGCTGGAACGTGCGGCGAAGATCGCGCCCAATGAGCCGGTGATCCTCAACTATCTGGGCTATGCGCAAATCGAGCGGCGGCAGAATGTCGAGGCGGCGCTGGAATTGCTCAAAAAGGCGAGCGCGCTCAAGCCGCAGGATGCGTCGATCACCGACTCGCTGGGCTGGGCGCAGTTCGTGACCGGCAATGTCGATGCGGCGGTGCCGGTATTGGAGCGCGCGGCGGCGGCGGCGCCGACCGACAGCACGATCAACGAGCATCTGGGCGATGCTCTGTGGGTTGCGGGGCGGCGGTATGAGGCGCGTTACGCCTGGGCGGCCGCGTCGGTCTTTGCCGAGGGCGACGTCGCCACGCGGCTGGCGGCGAAGCGCAAGATGGGGATGAGGCCCGAATATGCCGCACCCTGACGGGAAAATGGACGCGCAGATCGGGCTGGTCGATGCGCCCGTCACCGAGATCGCCTATGCCAAGGTCAATGTCGCGCTGCATGTACGGGCGCGGCGGGACGATGGCTATCATGCTCTGGAGAGCCTGTTCGTCTTCGCGGAGCATGGCGACCGGTTGCAGGGACAGGCGACCGACGATGGCGCGATCGACCTGGCGATCGACGGGCCATTCGGGGCGGCGCTGGGCGCGGATGCGGACAATCTGGTGGTGCGGGCGGCGCGGGCGTTGCAGGCCTATCTGGGCGAGCAGCGCGGCGCGGCGATACGGCTGACCAAATATCTGCCGGTGGCGTCCGGTATCGGCGGCGGGTCGGCGGATGCGGCGGCCACGCTGCGGTTGCTGGCGCAATTGTGGGATGTGCGGATCGAGGCCGGGGAGCTGGCGGGGCTGGCGTTGGGCCTGGGATCGGACGTGCCGGCCTGTGTCGCCAGCGTGACGCAGATGGTCGGGGGGCGCGGCGAAAGGCTGGCGCGCCATGCCGTGGACGGGCTGGAGGGATGTCCGATGCTGCTGGTCAATCCCGGCGTCGGCGTGTCGACGGCGCAGATATTCGCCGGTTGGGACCGGGTGGATCGTGGTCCGCTCGACGGGTCCAGCCTGGAGGCGCTGCGCGACGGGGCGCGCAACGATCTGGAAGCGCCGGCGCTGGCGATCGCGCCGGTCATTGGCGATGTGCTGGCGATGTTGGCGGTGCAGGAGGATCTACTGCTGGCGCGGATGTCGGGATCGGGCGCGACCTGCTTTGCGCTGTTTCGTAGCGATCGCGCTCTGGCGGCGGCGGCGCAGGCGGTGCGGCAAGCCAATCCCGGTTGGTGGGTGATGGAAACGCGGATCAGGAGCGCATGAGCGAAGCTTATAATCAGATTGACGGCGGCGGACTGGATCTGCTGATCGTGGGCGATCATGCGTCAGCCCATGTGCCGGACGATATCGAACTGGGTATCGACCCGGCGTTGCTACGCGAACATATCGCGATCGACATCGGCGTGGCGGCAGTCAGCCGGTTGCTGGCCGGGCAGTTGGGCTGCACCGCGATATTGGGCGGCGTGTCGCGGCTGGTGATCGACCTCAACCGCGAGGAGGATGCGCCGGGCCTGCTGCCGGTGATGAGCGATGGCCATGCGATCCCCGGCAACCGCGATGCGGATCTGGCCGACCGGATGATGCGCTTTCACCATCCCTATCATCATCGGGTCGCGACGCTGCTGGAGGGCATGGGGTCGCCCTTCATCCTGTCGGTTCATAGTTTTACGCCCCTGCTGGCGAGCGATCCGGGGCAGCAGCGGCCATGGGATATCGGTGTGCTCTACAATCAGGACGATCGCGCCGGGCGGATCGCGATTCCCTTGCTGGAGGCGGCGGGGCTGAAGGTCGGCGACCAGTTGCCCTATGCCGGTACATTGCTCAATGCGACGATGAACCGCCATGCCGAAGCCAATGGCATCCCCTATCTGGGCGTGGAGATGCGGCAGGATCTGGTCGGTGATGCCGAGGGGCAGGCGCGCTTCGCGTCGATATTGGGGCCGGTGGTGCTGGCATGCAGGAGCCGATTGGCATGATATGGGGCGGCATAGCATTGACGGTGCTGGTGCTGCTGGCGGGCTGCGGTGGGGAGGCGCCCTCTTTCGGGAACCAGTCCGGTGCTGCGGCGGATGCGGCTCCGGTCGATGACGGCAAGGCGGATTGCGCGCTGGCGGGGTCGGGCGCGTGGGCGCGCAATTGCCTGGTCGAGCGCGTCGGCGCCATGTTGACGCTCCGGCATCCCGATGGTGGTTTCCGGCGCTTTCGCGTGCTGGCGGACGGGCGCGGGCTGGAGGCGGCCGATGGCGCGGAAACGGCGACGCTGAGCATATTGGACGACAAGCGGATAGAAGTCGTCACGGGCGACGATCGCTATCGGCTGCCGGCGCGGATCGCCGGTTCCGGGCGATGACCGGCGGGCCGATCCTGACGGCCGCGCAGATGCGCGCGGCGGAACAGGCGGCGTTCGATGTGGGCGTCGACGACTATGGATTGATGGAGACGGCGGGCGCGGCGGCGGCGGAGGTCATCTGGCGGGCCGGGCATAAGCGCGATGCGCTGATATTGTGCGGGCCGGGCAATAATGGCGGCGACGGCTATGTCATCGCGCGGATATTGCGCGTCCGAGGCCTGCCGGTGCGGGTAGCGGCCCTGGGCGAAAGCCGCACCGTGTCGGGCCAGCGCGCGCGGGCGGCATGGGGCGGACCGGTCGAGGATATGATGACCGCCGCGCCGGCGACGCAACTGGTCGATGCGCTGTTCGGCACCGGGCTGACGCGCGGGCTGGACGATGCCGTGGCGGCGCGGCTCTGTGCGCTGGTCGGCGCGGCGGCGGTCAGCCACGCCATCGACCTGCCGAGCGGGGTCGAGACCGATAGCGGCGCGATCCTGTCCGCTGTGCCACGTTTCGGCACCTGCATCGCGTTGGGCGCCTACAAACCTGCGCATCTGTTGCAACCGGCGGCGGGGCATAGCGGGCGATTGGTGCTGGCGGACATCGGCATAACGGTATCGAGCGCGGTGCATCGGTTGGGCGCGCCCATTCTTTCGGCGCCGGCGGCCGACGCGCATAAATATACGCGCGGCCTGGTGGCGGTGGTCGGTGGCGCGATGCCGGGCGCTAGCCTGCTGGCGAGCATCGCGGCGGCCCATTCCGGGGCGGGATCGGTGCGGCGCTTTGCTGTCGATCGACCGATCGTCGGCCCGCACGCCGTCGTCAATCGCCGGATCGAAGCGCCCGAGGGGATCGGCGAGGCGCTGGCGGACGAACGGATCGACGTCGTGCTGGTCGGGCCGGGACTGGGGCGGGACGCCGATGGCCGGGCGCGGCTGGCGGCGGCGATGGACTCTGGTCATGCCCTGGTGCTGGACGCCGATGCGCTGACCTTGCTGGGCGAAGAGGGCGCGCGCGCCATTCCTGCGGGCGCGATCCTGACGCCGCATGAGGGCGAATTTCAGCGGCTGTTCGGGGACTTGCCCGGCAGCAAGATCGATCGGGCGCGGGTCGCGGCACGACAATCGGATGCGGTCGTGGTGTATAAAGGCGCGGACAGCGTGGTCGCCGCGCCTGACCGGCGAGCAGCGGTAGCGACGGGCGCTTCGCCCTGGCTGTCGACAGCGGGGACCGGCGACGTGCTGGCGGGGCTGTGCGCCGGGCGGCTGGCGGCGACGGGCGATCCCTTTCGCGCGGCGTGCGAGGCGGTGTGGTTGCATGGCGAGGCGGCGCGGCGGGCCGGGCCGGCCTTTGTCGCGGATGATTTGCTTGACGCGCTGCCAGCGGCTATCGCCGCGCGATTGTGACAGACACCGACAACGCAACCGATTCCGGCACCATCATCCGCATCGCCGCCAAGGGCGACGGCATCACCGCCGACGGCCGCCATTTCCCGCTGACCGCGCCGGGCGATCGGATCGGCCCCGGCGGCTTGGTCATCGCCGGGCCGCATCATGTCGATCCGGCCTGCACCCATTTCCCGGCCTGTGGCGGTTGCCAGATCCAGCAACTGGACGAGGCGAGCTATGCCGCGTTCGTGACGGGGCGGGTGACTGGCGCGCTGGCGGGGCAGGGCGTGCTGCCTGTTACCGTGCTGCCGCCCCATATCTCCCCGCCGATGACGCGGCGGCGCGCGGCGTTGCGGGCCGCGCGGGCGGGCAAGCGCGTGACCATCGGCTTTGCCGAGGAGGGCAGCCACCGGCTGATCGACCTGGAGATGTGCGCGGTGCTCGATCCGCGGCTGTTCGCTCTGGTGGCGCCGCTGCGGGGGCTGCTGGCGACGATCCTGCCCGACAAACGGGCTGCGCATGTGAAGATGTCGCTGGTCGACCAGGGCGTCGACCTGCTGCTGGAGGGGGTGAAGGTCGAGGGGCTGGCGGCGGACGAGGCGCTGGGCGACTTTGCGCGGGCGCACGGGCTGGCGCGGCTGACCATCGATGAGGGCGATGGCGCGCAGACGCGATGGGAGCCGGAGGCGGCGACGATCAGCTTCGGCGGCGTGCCGGTGGGTTTTCCGCCCTTCGCCTTCCTGCAGGCGACGCCCGATGGCGAGGCGGCGCTGGTCGGCGCGGTGCGCGATGCGCTGCCGGACATGGGGGCGATCGCCGATCTGTTCGCCGGCCTTGGCACTTTTGCGCTGGCGCTGGGCGACGGGCGTCCGGTTTATGCCGGCGAGGGCGCGCGGGATGCGATCCTTTCGCTCAAGCTCGCGGCCGGGCGGGCGCAACGACGGTTGGCGGCAGATCATCGCGACCTGTTCCGGCGGCCGCTGACCCCCGAAGAGTTGAACCGCTTTGCCGCGGTCATCCTTGATCCGCCGCGGGCGGGCGCGCGGGAGCAGGTGTTGCAACTGGCGGCGTCGGCCGTGCCGGTTATCGCCTATGTGTCCTGCAATCCGGCAAGCTTCGCGCGCGATGCGGCGCATCTGACGGCGGCCGGCTATCGATTGGACAGCGTCAAGCCGGTGGGCCAGTTCCGCTGGACGACCCATGTCGAAATGGTCGGCATATTCCGCAGATAAGATAATCCCTCGCCGCTGGGGGGAAGCGGCGAGGGATTGGCAGTTTCTTTATGTCCCGGCTCGTGGTCGGCCAGGAACAGGCATCCTCTCCGGGGGAACCCGGAGTCGGTTTAGCCCAGCTTGATGACGTTTGCGCGACGGCGGACCGGCACGACTTCGGTGTAGAGGCTGGCCATCGGCTCGTCCTCCACCTCGATCGTGGCTTCCGACGTGAAGCCGTTGAAACCGGTCCGCATCGCCGCGCCATAGGCGCCGAGCATCCCGATTTCGATATAGTCGCCCACAGTCACGTCCGCCGGCAGCATGAACGGGCCGACCATATGGTCCATGTCGTCGCAGGTCGGGCCGTAGAAGGAGAAGGCGGTCAGTTCCTCCTCGCTCTCATCCTCCCGCAGTAGCGCGACGGGGAAGCGCCAGCCGATATGCGCGGCATCGAACAGCGCGCCATAAGCGCCGTCGGTGATGTAGAGTTCGGTGCCGCGACGGCGTTCGACCCGCACGATGATCGAGCTATATTCCGCCGACAGCGCGCGGCCGGGTTCGCACCACAATTCCGACGAATAGCTGACCGGCAGGCTTTCGAAGCCGCGGTGGATCGCTTCGAAATAATTTTCGAGCGCGACCGGCTCCATGCCCGGATAAATGGACGGGAAGCCGCCGCCGACATCGATGATGTCGACCGTGACGGCTGCGTCCACGATCGCGGCGCGGACCCGTTCGATCGCATCGCTATAGGCCTGCGGGCTCATCGCCTGGCTGCCGACATGGAAGCAGATGCCCAGCGCATCGGCGGCCTGACGCGTGGCCATCAGCAATTCGCGGGTTTCGCCCAGTTCCGCGCCGAATTTCGACGCGAGGGAGAGTTCGGAATGTTCGGACGACACGCGCAGACGCACGCACAGCTCCAGATCGGTCGCATCGTCGCAAGCGCGCATGATCTTTTCCAGCTCGTCGATCGTGTCGAGCGAGAAGGTGCGCACGCCGTAGCGATGATAGGCTTCCGCGATCGCTTCTTCGGCCTTGACCGGGTGCATGAAGCAGAGTTTGACACCCTCTTCGCCCGCCAGCGTTTCGGCGACCAGCCGCACTTCCGCGATCGACGCCACGTCAAAATGCGTGACACCATTGGCGAACAGCGTGCGGATCAGATCGGGTGACGGGTTCGCCTTGACCGCATAGAGCGAGCGACCCGGAAACTTCTCGACGAAGAATCGGGCGGCCCGAGCGGCGGCTTCGGGGCGAATCAGCGTTACCGGTGCTGCCGGTTTGAGGGTGGTCGCTACCCCCAGCGCGCTAGGATGCTTGTGCAATTCAAGGGACCTCCAGTGTAGTTCAGGGCGAAAAGCTGCCTTGCGGTGGAAGTCCCATGGGGCAGCGGACGGTCGATATATGCGGAGGGGTCCCCCCTGTAAAGCGCATGTGAAAATTTTGTTGCGCAGGAGGCTACGAAACGTGCGTTACGAGAGACGGGTCTTGAAATCGCTATAGGAAAAGGCGCGGATTTCCTTGAGTTCATCGGTTTCCGAGTGCCACAGCCAGATGGCTGGCAAGGGCACGCCGTTGAAGGTGTTGGTTTTCACCATCGAATAATGGGCCTGATCGAGGAAGGCGATGCGCGCGCCCGGCTCCGCGCCGCCGGGGACTCGATAGTCGCCGATGATGTCGCCCGCCAGGCAGGATGGGCCGCCGAGTCGGGTGACCGCGCCTTCGTCCGGCTCATGCAGCATGGCGGGGCGATAGGGCGCCTCGATCACGTCGGGCATATGGCAGGTGGCGCTGATGTCGGTGATGGCGACGGGCATCCCGTTGTCGATCACGTCGAGGATTTCGCCGATCAATATGCCCGCGTCCAGCGCCATAGCCTCGCCTGGCTCGATATAGAGGGTGAGGCCGGTCTGCGCTTTCACCTGTTGTAAGAAGGCGATGAGGTCGTCGATCTGGTAATCGGCGCGGGTGACATGGTGACCACCGCCGAAGTTCAGCCATTTGAGGCCGCCGACATGGGGCATGACATAGGGTTCGATCGCGGCCCAGGTGCGGGCCAGCGGCTCGAAATCCTGTTCGCAGAGATTGTGGACGTGCAGGCCGTCTACCCCCTCCAGATGCTCCGGCCGTAACTGGTTTACCGGTAAACCGAGGCGGCTGTGCGGCTGCGACGGGTCATATTTGGGCACTTCCCCTTCCGGGTGGAGAGGGTTGAGGCGCAGGCCGATGTCGAAGATGCGGCCGTCCGCGCGGGCGGCGTCGATCACGGGCTTGAGCCGCGCGATCTGGCCCGGGCTGTTGAAGATGACATGGTCGGAAATTTTGAGGATTTCGGCCAGATCGTCTGGCTTGTAGGCGGCGCAGTAGGTGGCGACCTCACCCTTATACTCCTCCCGACCGAGGCGGGCTTCGTAGATGCCCGATGCGCAGACGCCGTCGAGATATTCGCCCAGCACGCCCCCAAGCGACCACATGGAGAAGGCCTTGAGCGCGCCCAAGACCTTGATGCCGGCACGATCGCCTATGTCGCGCAGGACGGCAAGGTTCCGCCGCACCGCGGCCTCATCCACCACGAAGGCGGGCGAGGGGACGCGGTAGAGGTCGAAGCGGGCGAAGGCGGCGGGATCGCCGGCGCGGGTTTCCATGGGGTAATACTCCATCCTGCCGCGCCGTCACCCCGGCGAAAGCTGGGGTCTCACTTCTTTGTGGCGCCACAGAAGAAAAGAGAGATCCCAGCCTGCGCTGGGATGACACAGTTTTAGAAGGCCAGCGGCGCGTCCAGTTCCTTCACCTGCCAGGGCAGGCCATGCTTGTTGAGCATGTCCATGAAGGGATCGGGATCGAACTGTTCGATGTTGAACACGCCGCCATTTTCGCCTTCCGGGGCTTTCCACGCCCCGGTCAGCATCAGGGCCGCGCCGATCATCGCGGGCACGCCGGTTGTGTAGCTGACCGCCTGATTGCCGGTTTCGGCATAGGCGTCTTCATGGTCGCAGACCTGATAGACATAGACGGTCTTTTGCTGACCGTCCTTCTCGCCCGTCGCAATATCGCCGATATTGGTCTTGCCCTTGGTGGTGGAACCCAGGCTGGACGGTTCGGGCAGCACGGCCTTGAGGAACTGGAGCGGGATGATCTCCTGGCCATTGTAGATGACCGGGTCGATCCGGGTCATGCCGACATTCTGGAGCACTTCGAGATGCTTGAGATAGGCGTCGCCGAAGGTCATCCAGAAACGGATGCGTTTGATTTCGGGGTAGAATTTGGCGAGGCTTTCGAGTTCCTCATGATACATGAGGTACATGTTCTTTTCGCCGACCTGGTCGAAATCGAACGCCTGTTTGTGGCTGAGCGCCGGTCCTTCGACCCATTCGCCATTGGCCCAGTGACGCGACGGGGCGGTCACTTCGCGGATGTTGATTTCCGGATTGAAGTTGGTGGCGAAATGCTGGCCATGGTCGCCGCCATTGCAGTCGAGAATGTCGAGCGTGTCGATCCGGTCGAGCAGATGCTTCTTGATGTAGGACGCGAAGACGCTGGTGACGCCGGGGTCGAAGCCAGACCCCAGCAGCGCCGTGATACCGGCTTCCTTGAAGCGGTCCTGATAGGCCCACTGCCAGCTATATTCGAACTTGGGCGTGTCGCGCGGTTCGTAATTGGCGGTGTCGAGATAGTCGGTCTTCGTGGCCAGGCAGGCGTCCATGATTGCCAGATCCTGATAGGGCAGGGCCAGGTTCACGACCAGCTTGGGCTGCACCTTCTGGATGAGGGCGATGGTTTCCTCGACATTATCGGCATCGACCTGCGCCACGTCGATGGTCACGCCGGTGCGCGCCAGAACCGATTCGGCGACCTTCTCGCAACTGACGAGGCGCCGGCTGGCGAGCGTGATATGGCTGAAAATATCAGGGTTCATCGCCATCTTGTGGACCGCGACAGACCCGACGCCGCCCGCGCCGATGACCAGAACCTTGCTCAATTCAACTGCTCCATCACTATGGTCGCGCCCGACGCGCGAAAGCGCCCATATAGGGGCGTCACGTGACAGCGCAAAGTCAGACTGTCAGAAGCTGGCGCCGTCGACCTTGTTGATCGTCAATGCGTCGATGTCGACCGACGGCACGCAGCGCAGGTTGATCGCGCGCATCTCACCCTGCGGCGACTTGCCGAGCGCGAACGCTTCCGTGCCGCAGGTCTTGCAGAATTGATGCGTGATCGCGTGCTGGTAGAAGAGATAGTCGTTCAGTTCGTCCGCGCCGCTATCGAGCGTGAACCGATCCGCCGGCACGAAGGTCAGGACGAAGCCCTTGCGACTGCAATGGGAACAGTTGCAGGTCATGGCTTCGGTGGGCGCGTCCGCCGCGACGCTGAAGGTCACGGCGCCGCAATGGCAGCTTCCGGTATAGGGCATATCCGTTCTCCTTTTGATCCATCCTGCGCTAACTCACCAGCTTCTTCAACCCCTCCACCGTGTCGGCTTCCTGCGCGGGCTTATCCTTGCGGATGCGGGCGATCCGGGGGAAGCGCATGGCGAGGCCGGATTTATGGCGCTTGCTGTCATGGATCGAGTCGAACGCGACTTCCAGCACCAGCGTCTTTTCGACCTCCCGCACCGGGCCGAAACGGGCGACCGTATTCTGGCGGACGAAGCGGTCGAGCCATTTCAGTTCCTCGTCGGTGAAGCCGCTATAGGCCTTGCCCACCGGCAGCAATTCGCCATCCGGGGTCCAGCAGCCGAACGTATAGTCCGAATAGAAGGAGGAGCGTTTGCCGTGGCCGCGCTGGGCGTACATCATGACGCAGTCGGCGGTCAGCGGATCGCGCTTCCATTTATACCAGAGCGCGGCCTTGCGCCCGGCGACATAGGGGCTGTCGCGGCGCTTGAGCATGACCCCTTCGATCGCAGCGTCGCGGGCGCCGGCGCGGATATCGGCCAGCGCTTCGAAATCGGTGGCATCGATGACGGCGGACAGGTCGAAGCGGTTCGGGTCGAGGCCGGGCATGAAGGCTTCCAGCCGGGCGCGGCGGTCGGTCCATGGCAAAGTCCGTAGATCGGTGTCGCCGTCGATCAGCAGGTCGTAGAGGCGAACGAAGGCGGGATAATCTTCCATCATCCTGGCGCTGACCGCCTTGCGGCCGAGGCGCTGTTGCAGGGCGTTGAAGCTGGCCGCGGCACCGCCATGTTCGGCGGCGCCCTGGACCTCCCCCTTTACCAAAAGTTCGCCGTCGAGGACGGCGTGGCCCGTGAAGGCGGCGGCGATTTCCGGGAAGCTGCCGGAAATATCGTCGCCAGCGCGGCTGTAGAGACGTGTTTCGCCCCCGGTGCCGACGATCTGGATACGGATGCCGTCCCATTTCCATTCGGCGGCGTAGTCGGTGAGGTCGACGCTGTCGGCCTCCAGCGGATGGGCGAGCATGAAGGGACGGAAATAGGGCGTGCCTTCCGGGTCCGGGCGGCCGGTGCGGCCCTCCGCCCAGTCGAACAGGGCCGTATAGGGCGGGGCGAGGGCGTGCCACACCTGTTCGACATCGTCGACGTCGAGGTCGAAGCCCTGGGCGAAGCCGGTTTTGGCGAGGCGGGCGGAGATACCGACGCGCAGGCCGCCGGTCGCGAGCTTGAGCAGCGCAAAGCGGCCCGAGGAGTCGAGATGATCCATCATCTGCGCCAGGGTGTCGGGCGCGGCGGCGCGGCTGACACCATGGAGGCGATCAATCACGGCGGACAGGCTGAGCGAGCCGTCGTCCAGTTCGGCGGGCTGGTCGTCCCGTTTGGGCCAGAGCAGGGCGACGGTTTCGGCAAGGTCGCCGACATAGTCGCGGCTCATTTCATAGAGGACGGGGTCGGTACGGGCGCGGATCATCTCGCCGATGGCGGAGGATTTGACGGCCTTGAGATCGAGATTGCCCGTCAGCGCGGCGAGCGCCCAGCCGCGATCGGGATCGGGCGCGTCGCGCATATAGGCGGCGATCAGGTCCAGCTTGCCGTTGCGGGAACGGGTGTAGACCAGACCGTCGAGGAGTTGGGAGAATTGCCTCATTATTCTGCCCCCGTTCGGTTCGAGCCCGTCGAGAACCGTTGCGTGAGGGTTGTCGACAGGCTCGAACCGAACGGATGTGGGGTGTGCGATCGCATCACCCCTCATCCTCATCTTCGCGGCCGACCAGCGCCAGGGCGCGGGCGCGAATCTGGTGGGTCATGCACCAGTGCAGAAGGGCTTCTTCGCGGCCATGGGTGATCCAGGTTTCGCTCGGCGCGACTTCGCGTATCGTATCCGTCAGTTCGTCCCAGTCGGCATGGTCTGAAATGACCAGCGGCAGTTCGACATTCTTCTGCCGCGCCCGCTGGCGCACCCGCATCCAGCCCGACGCCATGGCGGTGATCGGATCGGGCAAACGGCGGCTCCAGCGATCGTTGAGCGCGGACGGCGGCGACAGGATGATGTGGCCGCGCATTTCCTTTGCGAGCACCCCGGTCGCGGGGCGCAGTTCGCCCATGGCGACGCCGAACTCTTCGTAGAGGGCGCACATCCGTTCCATCGCGCCATGGATGTAGATGGGGTCGTGATGGCCGCGCGCGCGCAGTTCGCAGATGACCCGCTGCGCCTTGCCCAGCGCATAGGCACCGACCAGCACGCAGCGATCCGGGTTGGCGTGGAGCGCGGCGAGCAGCCGGTCCATCTCGCTGCCGGTATCGGGGTGGCGGAAGACGGGGAGGCCGAAGGTCGCTTCGGTCACGAAGATGTCGCAGGGCACCGGCTCGAACGGCAGGCAGGTCGGATCGGGGCGACGCTTGTAATCGCCGGTCACCACCACCCGCTCGCCGCCATGCTCCAGCACGATCTGGGCCGATCCCAGCACATGACCGGCGGGGACGTAGCATATGGTGACGCCGCCCATGCGCACTTCTTCGCCATAGCCGACCGCTGTGCCGCTGGCGGTGCCATAGCGCAGAGCCATGATCGCCAGCGTCTCCCGCGTGGCCCAGACATGGCCGTGGCCGCCACGCGCATGATCGGCATGGCCGTGGGTCACCAGCGCCCGTTCCTGCGGTAGCGACGGATCGATCCATGCGTCGGCAGGACGGACATAGATGCCGGTCGGGTGGGGTTCGATCCAATGGGCCATAGCTGCACAAGATGGGAGAGGGCGCCCCGGTTCCGCAAGGCGACTTCCCGAAAGGCCGTCATCATGGCGTAACCCGTACGTCATGCGGGCGACATGCCATTGCCCTATCCGCGCCGGAACGACCCGGCAGCGAGGAGTGCAGCCATGGCAGCGACAGCGGATCAGACTGGTCATCAGAAAAAGACTGGCCATCGGAAAATCACCAGCGCGGTGCATCGCCACCGGCATCTGTCGAAGCAGGGGCTGCTGGAGCGCGCCTTCACCTTCGCTTTTCGCGGTCTGGTTTATGCCCAGATATGGGAAGACCCGGCGGTGGACATGGAGGCGCTGGCGATCACGCCCGATAGCCATGTCGTGACGATCGCGTCGGGCGGCTGCAATGTGCTGAGCTATCTGACCGCCGATCCGGCGAAGATCACGGCGGTCGATCTCAACACCGCGCATATCGCGCTCAACCGGCTGAAGCTGATGGCGGCGCAGCGCCTGCCCGACCATGCGGCCTTCCACCGCTTTTTCGCTCAGGCGGACAATAAGGCCAATATCGCCGCCTATCGCGACGTCGTGGCGCCGCAACTGGACGAGGCGACCCGGCGTTACTGGGAAGGGCGCGACCTGATCGGGCGGCGGCGGATCGGCGGTTTCGCGCGCGGTATCTACAAACATGGCCTGCTCGGCCGCTTCATCGGCGCGGCGCATCTGCTGGCGCGGCTGCATGGCGTCAATCCCAAGCGGATGCTGGATGCCCAGAGCCGCGAAGAGCAGCGCGAAATCTTCGAGCGGGAACTGGCGCCGATCTTCGACAAGGGGTTCGTGCGCTGGCTGACCAGCCAGCCGGCGTCGCTCTTTGGCCTCGGCATCCCGCCCGCCCAGTTCGAGGCGCTGGCCGGCGACGACCGGATGGACAATGTGCTGAAGGCACGGCTGAAGAAACTGGCCTGCGACTTCGACATGAAGGATAATTATTTCGCGGTGCAGGCTTTTGGCCGGGGGTATGACGGTGGCGAGGGGCCGTTGCCCCCCTATCTGCAAGCCGCGAACCATGAGGCGGTGCGGACGCGGGCCGGGCGGGTCGATGTGCGCCATGTCAATTTCACCGACTTCCTCGCCAGCCAGCCGGCAGCTTCGTGCGATCGCTATATCCTGCTCGACGCGCAGGACTGGATGGACGACGATCAATTGAACGCGCTCTGGGCGCAGATCACCCGGACGGCCAAGCCCGGCGCGCGCGTCCTGTTCCGCACCGCCGGCGAACCGAGCATATTGCCGGGGCGGGTCGCCGAGGATGTGCTGGATCGCTGGGATTATCGGGCGGACGAGTCGCTCGACTATACCGCGCGCGACCGGTCGGCCATCTATGGCGGCGTCCATCTCTATGTGCTGAAGCCAAGCCTGTGAGCGATCATGGCGGGCTGATGGACGCGGTCTATCGCTACCAGCGGCATATCTACGACCTGACGCGCAAATATTATCTGCTGGGGCGCGATGGGCTGATCGCCGATCTTGCGCCGCCGCCGGGCGGGTCCGTGCTGGAGATTGGCTGCGGCACCGGGCGCAACCTGATCGCAGTGGGCAAGGCCTGGCCGGGCACGCGGCTTTATGGCGTCGACATCAGCGAGGCGATGCTGGAGACGGCACGGGCGGGCGTGGCGAAGGCCGGGTTGGCGGATCGGGTGACGCTGGCGCAGGGGGACGCCTGTGGGTTCGATGGGGAAGCACTGTTCGGGCGGGCCGGCTTCGATCGCGTGTTCATCAGCTATGCGCTGTCGATGATCCCGGACTGGGAAGAGGCGCTGACGCAGGCGGTGCGCTGCGTGGCGCCCGGCGGCAAGCTGGAGATTGTGGATTTCGGGCAGCAGGACGAATTGCCGATGCTGTGGAAACGCACCCTATTTGGCTGGCTGGCGCAATTCCATGTGTCGCCGCGGGCCGATCTGGCACCGGCGGTCCAGCGGACGGCGCTAGCTGTGGGCGGCTTGCCTAATTGCCGATCGCTCTATCGCGGATATGCGTTGCGCGCCGGCATGATGCGCCCCTGACCGAATCCTGGTCGCCTGGATTCAGGCCGCCCGACGCTCGGTCTTTTCCAGTTCCAGACGGTCCCAGATTTCGGCGAGCGCCGACACCAGATCGCGCATCATCGCTTCGTCATGGGCCGGGCCGGGCGTGAAGCGCAGGCGTTCGGTGCCGCGCGGGACGGTGGGATAGTTGATCGGCTGCACATAGGCGCCATATTCGGCGAGCAATATGTCGCTGATCCGCTTGGCCTTGACCGGGTCGCCGACCATCAGCGGAACGATATGCGTGACCGAGGGCATGACGGGCAGGCCCGCTTCCGCCATCAGGCGCTTGAGCAGAGCGGCGGACGCCTGCTGGCCTTCGCGTTCTTCGCTTGACGCCTTCAGATGCCGCACGCTGGCCAACACGCCCGCGACCAATACGGGCGAGAGCGAGGTGGTGAAGATGAAGCCGGGCGCATAGCTGCGGATCACGTCGACGATCATCTGGTCGGCCGCGATATAGCCGCCCATCACGCCGAACGCTTTGCCCAGCGTGCCTTCGATGATGGTCAAGCGATTGGCGACATCGTCGCGTTCCGAAATGCCGCCACCGCGCGCGCCATACATGCCCACGGCATGGACCTCGTCCAGATAGGTGAGCGCATTATACTCGTCGGCCAGGTCGCAGATCGCCGCGATCGGCGCCACGTCGCCGTCCATCGAATAGACGCTTTCGAAGGCGATCAGCTTGGGCGCTTCGGGGTCTTCGGCGGCCAGCAACTCACGCAGATGATCGACGTCATTATGACGGAAGACCCGCTTTTCGCAGCCCGAATTGCGGATGCCCGCGATCATCGAGGCGTGGTTCAGTTCGTCGGAGAAGATGATGCAGCCGGGCAGAAGCTTGGCGAGGGTGGAGAGCGTCGCTTCGTTCGAGACATAGCCCGAAGTGAAGAGCAGCGCCGCTTCCTTGCCGTGCAGGTCGGCCAGTTCGCCTTCCAGATCGATATGATAATGGGTGTTGCCGCCGATATTGCGGGTGCCGCCGGAACCGGCGCCGACATCGTGCAGCGCCTCTTCCATCGCGGCGACGACCTTGGGATGCTGGCCCATGGCGAGATAGTCGTTGGAACACCAGACGGTGATCGGCTTGGGGCCGTTATGGCCGTGGAAGCAGCGGGCGTTGGGATAAGACCCGCGATTGCGCAGGATATCGATGAACACACGATAGCGACCTTCTTCGTGGAGACGGTCGATCGCCTGCGAAAAGATATGTTTGTAGTTCACTACGCTTCTTCCCGTTTGCCCGCGCGCCTTTGCGTGTCGCTGCGCATCCTCTTCCCACGCTGCCGCGTTTAACCGCGCGACCTCGTCATTACCAGCGATAACCGCTCGCAATGTAAGCAGATAGGTGTCTCAATATAGCGATCACAGTGATCGGCCATTGGACAAATGGCCTACCCCCTCCGGATCAAAGGGCGTCCAGCCGTTCGAGGCCATAACCGGCCAGAGCCGGGCGCAACGCGTCGACCTTTGCATCGACCCGCGTGAACACCGCAACACCAGGCGTCGCTTTCGTGGGCCATGGCTGGTCCTGGGTCAGAAAAGCGATTCGCCGGGCGATGCCTTCGCCGCCATGGACGAAGCCCATCGGATGCGGGGCGGCGGCGGCGAGTTCCCGTTCCACCAGCGGGAAATGGGTGCAGGCGAGGACCACCATATCCATCCGGTCGCCGCCGGGCTGATCAAGCAGGCCTGCCAATGCGTCCCGCGCGACTTGAGGATCGAGCGTTTCGCCGCGCAGCTTGGCTTCGGCCAGTTGCACCAGCGCCGCCGAGCCATGACGCAACATGACGCAGTCCGCGCCATGTTCGGCCGCGAGCCGGTCGACATAGGGCTGGCGCACGGTGGCGTCGGTGCCGAGCACGCCGAAGACGCGGCTTTTGGAGAGAAGGGCGGCGGGCTTGATCGCCGGGACGGTGCCGACGACCGGAATGTCCAGCGCGGCGCGGACATGCTGGAGCGCGATGGTGGAGGCGGTGTTGCAGGCGATGACAGCGAGGCGCGGGCGGTAACGTTCGACGAGGCGCCCGAGCAGGGCGGGTACGCGCGCGGCGATTTCCGCCTCGCTCTTGGTCCCATAGGGGAAACCGGCGCTGTCGGCGGCGTAAACGATCGGCGCGGTTGGTATCGCCGCGCGCGCCGGGGCGAGGATGGACAGGCCCCCTACGCCGGAATCGAAGAAGAGGATGGGAGCGTCAGGGGCGACCGTCATGGCCGCTGTGTCGCGGCAGGAGGCGGAGGTGTCAACGGGGGTTCAGTTCGCCGAGGCGGGCATGTCGTCCAGCAATTGGCGCAACGCGGCGATCCAGGCGTCATAATGCGCCTTGTCCGCCGCGTCGGTGGAGACGCGCAGCAGGTCCAGGTCGCCGCGCAGTTGCTCGATCCGCTTGACCGCCAGGTCATGTTTCACGCCGTCGATCTTCGTCTTGAGCTGGTCGACTTCCTCAAATGCCTTGGTCTGTTGCCAGTCCGGCTGCTGTTTTACCAGCAGATCGACGGCATCGAGCAATTTGCCGATCTGCCGGCCATAGCTTTCCTGCGCCAGTATCGCCTGTTCGGTCTGGGGCGCGCTGCTATTGCTTTCGTTGATCGTCACATTGCCGAACGACCAGCCCGAATTGATCGATTGCCATAATTTCTGCGGGGCCAGCGCCATGCTGGTCCAGGAGCGGGTGAAAGCGTCGAGCGGCGTGTCGGTCATGGGCGGCTCCGGCAGGTCTTGCGTTACGGTAAGGCCATGACGGCGCAAATCAAGCCTTTGGGCATTGCCCCGCGCGCCTGTCACGCTATGGTCGCGGGCAACATTTAGAGCATGGGAGCCGATTGCATCGGCGCTCATGCTCCGGTCTTTTGATTTAATGCGTTTTCCGAGTCAGCAGATGTTCCACCTGCTTTGAAAACGCTTTATCGGCGAATTTCATGACACCTCCCTGGCTTCTTCCCGCATTCGTCCTGCTCCTGGGCTATCTGCTCGGTTCGATCCCCTTTGGCCTGCTGCTGACGCGCTTCACCGGCGCGGGTGACCTGCGGCAGATCGGATCGGGCAATATCGGCGCGACCAATGTGCTGCGCACCGGGCGCAAGGGGCTTGCGGCGGCGACCTTGCTGCTCGATCTGCTCAAGGGCGCGGCGGCGGTGCTGGTCGGCGCGGCGCTGGTCGATGGCGGCGGGCCGATGGCGGGGGCGATGGCCTTTATCGGCCATTGCTATCCGGTCTGGCTGCGCTTCGCCGGGGGCAAGGGCGTGGCGACGATGATGGGCGTGGTGACCGCGATATTCTGGCCGGCCGGGTGCATTTTCGCGGCGGTATGGCTGGCGGCGCTGTTCGGGACGAAATGGTCTTCGGTCGGCGGCATGGCGGCGGCGATCAGCGCGCCGGTCGCCATGTGGGCGTTCGGACGGATCGACCTGGTGCCGGTTGCGCTCGCGCTGGGCCTGATCGTGCTATGGCGGCACCGCGCCAATATCGCGCGGCTTGCCAAGGGCGAGGAACCCAAGATCGGCGGATCCAAGGGTACTTCCGCCTGATGCGTGAGCGGGAGCGGTTCGACCGGCTGCGGCTCATCCGCTCTCCCCGGATCGGGCCGGTCAGCTATCGGCAACTGCTCGCCCGCTTCGGGACGGCCGGGGAAGCGTTGCGCGCCATTCCCGATCTTGCGGCGCGTGGCGGCGGGCGCGCGAGCGTGGCCGATGCGGGGGCGGTGGAGAAGGAGATTGCGCAGAGCCGGGCGCTGGGCGCGCGCTATCTGCTGATGGGCGATCCCGACTATCCCGTCCTGCTCGACCAGTTCGAGGGTGCGCCGCCTGCGCTGATCCTGCGTGGGGATACGGCGCTGGCGAGCGGGCAATGCATCGCCATGGTCGGCGCGCGCAATGCGTCTGCCGCCGCCTGCCGTTTCGCGCGCACGCTGGCGCAGGATCTGGGACAGCGTGGCGCGGTGGTGGTGTCCGGGCTGGCGCGGGGGATCGATACGGAGGCGCATCGCGGATCGATCGGCAACGGCACGATCGGCGTCATCGCCAGCGGTATCGATATCGCCTTTCTGCCCGAGAACCGGGACTTGCAGGAACAGGTCGCGACCGAAGGGCTGCTGATCACCGAACATCCGCCCGGCGTCCAGCCGCTGGCGCGCCATTTCCCGGCACGTAACCGGATCATCGCGGGGCTGGCGCTAGGGACGGTGGTGGTGGAAGCGGCGCCCAGGTCGGGGTCGTTGATCACCGCCCGGCTGGCCGGAGAGGCGGGGCGCGAGGTGATGGCAGTGCCGGGATCGCCGCTCGATCCGCGCGCGCAGGGATGCAATCAACTCATTCGCGAGGGCGCGATCCTGATCCAGAACGCCGCCGATGTGCTGGAAGCGGTAGGCAGCATCGACCCGCGCATGGTGCGGCAGGGGAGTTTCGACTTCATCGGCGAACCTGTGTCGAGTGATGTCGCGGCGCAGGAGCGGGCGATGGTAATCGCGCTGCTGGGACCGGTGGCGGTGCCGATCGATGAATTGATCCGGCAGTCGGGCCTGTCGCCTGCGGTGGTGCAGACGGTGCTGCTGGAACTGGAACTGGCAGGCATGTTGGAGCGGCACGCGGGCGGCCGGGTGAGCCTGCAGTGAGGCATGGCGGCGAAGGTGTTGTCGCCCCCGCCGCCCGTTGCGCCGCGATTAATGCTGAATGCTGTGCTTTATGTCCCGCATCTCGTCATGGCCCTGCTTCACCGACACATAGCTTTGCTCGATCACGGCGCGCACGGCAGGGGAAAGATCGCTATCTGCGATCGCATCTTCATATTTGGCCTTGATATGATCCTCGCCGGCTTCGACCTCGTTGATGATCGCCTTGTCATCCTTGCCGGTCAGGGTCGCCTTCAGGTTGAGGAACAGGCGGTGTGCGCCGGCCAGGATCGTGCCGTCATCTTCCGGGTTGCCGCCAAGGGTGCGCACTTCCTGCTGGAGACGGGTGACGATCTGGCGGCGTTCTGCGGCGCGGCTGGTAAAGAGCGCGGTGAAGCGACCATGATCGCTGTCCTTCGCCGCTTCGGTATAGCCATCCGCACTGTCGAGCGTGGTGGCGATCAGGCCGTTGAGCGTGGAAATGTCATGGCTGTTGGAATCGGACATCGTCATTCCTGTCTAGATAAGGGATTTCGCCGGTCTGGGAGTTCCTGCGATAGGGCTAGAACCCTGGGCAGCAGTAAAAGTCGCATGGGTCGCGACCGCCTTGATGTGCATCAGTGGGATAGTTGGGTCTGGGCCGTTGAGCGGTGCCGCGACCACGACGGACCGACAAGATACTGGCGTTGGCGCGCCTTCTCCCTTACGCACAGCCCGCTTGACGCCCACCGTCATCGGCTTCCACACTCGCGCGTATACGTGAGAGACTAATTTCCGGGGCATAAATGCAGCTTGTCATCGTAGAATCGCCGGCCAAGGCGAAGACCATCGAGAAATATCTGGGCGGCGATTTCCATGTCCTCGCCAGCTATGGCCATATCCGCGACCTGCCCGCCAAGGACGGGTCGGTGGACCCCGACGACGGCTTTGCCATGTCGTGGGAAAATTATGGCGACAAGGGCAAGCAGCTCAAGGCGATCGCCGACGCGTCCAAGAAGGCGACGCGCCTCATCCTGGCGACTGACCCTGATCGCGAAGGGGAAGCGATCAGCTGGCATGTGCAGGAGGTGCTGCGCGCCAAGAAGGCGCTGCCGAGCCAAGTGGACCGGGTGACGTTCAACGCGATCACCAAGGCGGCGGTGCTCGACGCGATGGCCAAGCCGCGCGCTTTGGACGAGGATCTGATCGACGCCTACCGCGCGAGGCGCGCGCTCGACTATCTGGTCGGCTTTACGCTGTCGCCGGTGTTGTGGCGCAAGCTGCCCGGCGCGAAGTCGGCGGGGCGCGTGCAGTCGGTCGCGCTGCGGCTGGTGGTGGAGCGCGAGCGGGAGATCGAAAGCTTCACGCCCCAAGAATATTGGTCGGTCGCGGCCGAGATGGAACAGGGCGGGCAGGGCTTTACCGCGCGCCTCGTGCGCTGGAAGGGCGAGAAGATCGATCGCCTGACCATCGGCAAGGAAGGCGACGCCATGGCCGCCAAGGCCGATGTGGAGGCCGGGCGCTTCACCGTCGAAAAGGTCGAGACGAAGCCGCTCACCCGCAATCCGCCTGCGCCGTTCACGACATCGACCTTGCAGCAGGAAGCCGCGCGCAAGCTGGGCTTTTCGGCCAGCCATACGATGCGGATCGCGCAGCAGCTCTACGAAGATGGCGCGATCACCTATATGCGTACCGACGGCGTGCAGATGGACGGCAGCGCCATTTCCGCCGCGCGCAAGGCGATCGCGGAGCGCTATGACGGCGGGTACCTGCCCGAAAAGCCGCGCCAGTATCAGACCAAGGCGAAGAATGCGCAGGAAGCGCATGAAGCCATTCGTCCGACCGAGTTCGGCCGCGACAAGGTGGGGTCGGGCGATCATGCGCGCCTTTACGACCTGATCTTCAAGCGTGCGCTGGCGAGCCAGATGGCGTCGGCGCGGCTGGAGCGGACCACCATCGACATGGTGGACGGCAGCGGCAGCCATACGCTGCGCGCGACGGGGCAGGTGGTGATCTTCCCAGGCTTCCTGGCGCTCTATGAAGAAGGCCGCGACGACAGCGACGATGATGATTCAAAGCTGCTGCCGCGCGTGAGCGAGGGCGATGCCCCTGCCAAGAAGAAAGTCACGGCAGAACAGCATTTCACCCAGCCGCCGCCGCGCTATTCCGAAGCGTCGCTGGTGAAGCGTCTGGAGGAACTGGGGATCGGGCGGCCGTCCACCTATGCGTCCACGTTGCAGGTGCTCAAGGACCGCGACTATGTACGGATCGAGAAGAACCGCTTCTTCGCCGAGGAGAGCGGGCGGCTGGTGACGGCGTTCCTGGAGCGCTTCTTCGAACGCTATGTGTCCTATGACTTCACGGCGGGACTGGAAGACGAGCTGGACGATATTTCCGGCGGCCGCGCCCAGTGGCAGGAAGTCCTGGAAGCCTTCTGGAAGGACTTCAAGCCCAAGACCGCCGAGGTGATGGAGCAGAAGCCATCGGACATCACGGCGGCGCTCGACAAGTTCCTGGAGCCGATGCTGTTCCCTCCGCGAGCGGACGGCAGCAATCCGCGCGCCTGCCCGCTGTGCGCCGATGGTCAGTTGTCGCTGCGGGGCGGACGGTTCGGGGCGTTCATCGCCTGCTCCAATTACCCGGAGTGCAAATATACGCGCAAATTCGGGCAGCCGGGCGGCAAGGATGGCGAGGATACGGGGCCGGAGGTTCTGGGCCAGCATCCCGAGACCGGGCAGGACATCGTCAAGAAGTCCGGTCGCTTTGGTCCCTATATCGAAATGGGCGAGGGCAAGGAGGCCAAGCGCGGTTCGATCCCCAAGGATCTGCCCGATGGCGAACTGACGCTGGACTGGGGCGTCAAGCTGCTGAGTCTGCCGCGCGAGGTGGGTCTGCATCCCGAAACCGGTTTGCCGATCGTGGCGAATATCGGGCGATTCGGTCCCTATCTGCTGCATGACGGCAAATATGGGCGGCTGTCATCGACGTCGGAGATTTTCGAGGTCGGGATGAACAGCGCCGTCGTGAAGCTGGCCGAGGCGGCGACCCGCGGCGGGCGGTCGAGCGGCGGGCGGGAGCCGTTGAAGGTGCTGGGCGCGCATCCGCGCACGGAGCTGGAGATCAAGCTGATGGAGGGCCGCTACGGCGCCTATGTCACCGACGGTACGACCAATGCGACCCTGCCCAAGACGGTGGACAAGGACCAGTTGACGCTGGAAGAAGCGGCGCAGTTGATCGACGCGCGCGCGGCTGCGGCGCCGGCCAAGAAGGGCAAGAAGAAGGCGGCGCCGAAGAAGGCGGCGGCCAAGAAACCCGCGGCCAAGAAGGACGGCGACAGCGCGAAGAAGCCGGCCGCCAAAAAGGCCCCCGCAAAGAAGAAGGTGGCTGCGGCGGAATAAGGTCAGGCGGCGCGCCGCACCTGGTTGCGGCCGCCGGTCTTGGCGGCATACATGGCGAGGTCAGCCCGGTGCAGGCTGGCCTCGATCGGCAAGACGGGGTCGCCGGCGCTGAGGCCGATGCTGGCGGTCACGCGCACGACGCGGCCGGATAGCGCCCGGACCCGCAAGGCCTGGATCGACGCGCGGACATGTTCGGCGCGTCGCATCGCCAGGTCGGCGTCGCAATCGGTCAGGCAGACGGCAAATTCCTCGCCACCCAGGCGGCCGCTCAGATCGGCCGGACCCAGCGCCTGCGCGATGGCCGATCCCACTGCGTGCAGGACGGCGTCGCCGGTCTGATGACCATGATCGTCGTTGAAGCGTTTGAAATGATCGATGTCGATCAGCAGATACCAGTTGCCCGGTTGCGCATGGACCCGTTCGGCGCGGTTGAAAAAGGCGCTGCGGCTGAGCAGGCCGGTCAGGCCGTCGACATCGGCCAGTTGCGCCAGTTCCGTCACCCGCAGTTCCAGTTCGTGGCGGAGCCGGCGGTTTTCCTCCCCCTGGCGGACGAGCAGCACGCACACCGGGGTGGAAATGCTGCCCGAACAGAAAATGCCTACGCTGTAATAGCGTAGCGGGATCGACATGCCGGGTATCATCGACACGATCGCCATGATGATGATCGTCCCCAGAACGGAGACGCCTACGGCGAAGGCGATTTTCTGTTTCGGTCCCATGAAACGGGGACGTAACGGCATAAGGTAAAGGATGAATTTACCCTATTGGCAATTCATCATTCCACCCAGTCGAGGCCGATGTCGCGATAGATGCCGCGATCATCTTCCCAGTCTTCCTTGACCTTGACATGCAGGTAGAGGTGGACCTTGACGCCGAGCAGGGTGGCGAGTTCCGCGCGCGCCTTCGATCCGATTTCCTTGAGGCGCTGCCCGCCCTTGCCCAGCACGATGGCGCGCTGGGTGGGACGGCCGACCAATATCTGCTGGTGGATTTCGACCGATCCGTCGTCCCGCTCCTTATATTGTTCGGTATCGACCGCAGCGGCGTAGGGCAGTTCGGCGTGAAGCTGGTGGTAGAGCTGCTCGCGCGTGATTTCCGCGGCCAGCATCCGGTCGGTGGCGTCCGACACCTGGTCTTCGGGGAAATGCCATGGCCCTTCCGGCATCGCCTTGGCGAAGGCGGCCTTGAGTTCGGGCAGGCCGTCGCCGGTCGCGGCGGACACGAAGTAGATTTCGTCAAAGCCAAGCTGGTCGTTCAGCTTTTGCGTGTGGACCAGCAGCCTTTCCTTGGTGGCGATGTCCACCTTGTTGAGGATCAGCCACTTGCGTTCGGTGCGGTGTTTCAGGGATTCGATGATCGGCTCCAGCTTGGGGCCAAGGCCCGCCTTGCCGTCCACGATCATCGCGATGAGGTCCGCGCCCTGCGCGCCGCCCCAGGCGGCCTGCACCATCGCGCGGTCCAGACGCCGCTTGGGCGCGAAGATGCCGGGCGTATCGACCAGCACGATCTGCGCGTCGCCCTCGATCGCGACACCCATGACGCGGGTGCGCGTGGTCTGCGCCTTGGGGCTGGTGATCGCCACCTTCTGCCCTACCAGCGCGTTGACCAGCGTGGACTTGCCCGCATTCGGCGCGCCGACCACGGCGATAACGCCGCAGCGCTGGGTTTCTGATTCAACCGTCAATTTTATTCCATTCTGTTCCAGATGCTCCCGCCTGCGGGTGAGCATGGTGTAGCACAATCGGGGTCAACCCGTCAGCTTCTCCAGCAGCGCCTTGGCCGCCGCCGTTTCGGCTTCCTGCTTGGAGGCGCCGGTGGCAGAGGCTTCGCCCGCGCCCTTGATGGCGACGGTGACGGTGAAGCGCAGCGCATGGTGCGGGCCGGAACGGTCGGTCAGGACATATTCGGGAGGCTTGCGCTTGTTGGCCGCGGCCCATTCCTGAAGATAGGATTTGGGGTGGCGCGGGGCGCTGGTCTGGGTGTCGACCCGATTGCCCCACAGGCGGCGGACAAGTGCCCGCGCCTCTTCCAGTCCGCCTTCCAGATAGAGGGCGCCGATCAGCGCCTCCATCACGTCGCCCAGCACATTGTCGCTGTCGGCCGCGCCATCGTCGCGCGCCTGCTTGCCCAGCACCAGATGGATGGGAACGCCGGCCGTGCGGGCCACTTCGGCGCAGGTTTCGCCCGACACCAGCGCGTTGAAGCGACGGGAGAGCTTGCCTTCCGGTTCGTCGGTGAAGCGTTCGAACAGCCATTCGGCGATCAGCAGGCCCAGGATACGGTCGCCCAGAAATTCCAGCCGCTCATAATTGACCGCCTTGGCGCTCCCATGGGTCAGCGCCTGATCGAACCGCGCCGGATTTATCGGGACGCGGCCGATCAGGTCCTTCAGCCAGCCCGCAGTGTCCGGCCCATGCGTAGTCGGCTTCAAAAGCCTTCCCCGATACGGCTCCAGCGCGCGGCGGTGAACCAGGTCCAGGGCAGCAGCCAGTTGGCGCTGCCGTCGGTCGAAAAGACCGAAATCATCGCCTTGCCCACCAGATTTTCTTCGGGGACGAGGCCGATGCCGCCGCCTTCGACCGCGGGGAAGCGGCTGTCGGCACTGCGATCGCGATTGTCGCCCATCATGAAGAGATGGCCCTGCGGCACCAGCACCGTGTCCCGATCGTCCGCTGCGCCATCGGGCAGCAGGTCGAGGACGTTGTAGCTCTTGCCGCCGGGCAGGGTTTCGCGGAACTGGGGGTAGCGGCACTGTTTGCCGCCGCCGGCCGCGGCTTCCTCGAAATCGGGACGATAGCAGGGGGAAGCGGCGCCTTCGCGCGCGGCGGCGTCCTTCATGTTCGGTGTCACCGGGATGACGAGGTCGGCGACCTTCTGCTTGGGGATCGCCTGACCGTTCAGATAGACGGTCCCGCCGCGCACGCCGATCATGTCGCCGGGCAGGCCGATCACGCGCTTGATATAGTCATTCTTCTGGTTCGGCGGCGCCTTGAACACCACCACGTCGCCGCGCTGGGGCGTGGACGCCAGGATGCGGCCGGGGATCAGGGGAATCGAGAAAGGCAACGAATAGCGCGAATAGCCATAGGGCCATTTGGCGACCAGCAGATAGTCACCGATCAGCAGCCGCGGCTGCATCGATTCCGACGGGATGTTGAACGGCGATATGATGAAGCTGCGCAGGATGAAGACAAACAGCCCGAGCTTGGCGAGAAACCAGAGAAAGTCCCGCGTTTCCGATTTGGCAGTCATGGAGTGTCGTCTGATCCCTTGGAAAGGCCCACAAAGCGGCCGTGGCGGCTTTTGGGGCCTGTGATGGAGCGCGTCAAGCAGTCCTTGGCGATGCAAAGCACGGGGCTTTGCGCTAGACATAGCAGGAATCGACCGGTGCAGCGTCGATATCGACCAACGTCACAAGAGGATATCGCATGACCAGCCCTGCACTGCCCAGGTCCTTGGCGTCCATCGCCGCACTTCCGCAAGCAGACCTCAAGTCCATTTTCGTCACCGATCCCGACCGGCTGGGCAAGCTGGTCCTGACCCAGGGGCCGATCCGGTTCGACTGGTCCAAGACCCATCTGACCGACGATGTGCTGGCGGGTTTCCTGAAGCTGGCCGACGAACAGGGCTTTGCGGCGCAGCGCGACGCCCTGTTCGCGGGCGAGGCGGTCAATAATAGTGAGGGCCGCGCCGCCGAACATCCCGCCGAACGGGGTGAAGGCAATGCCGACAGCGTCGCCCATGCCAAGATGCTGCATCAGCGGATGCGCGGCCTGATTGACGCGATCGAGGCGGGCGCGCTGGGCGACATCCGGCATATCCTGCATATTGGCATCGGCGGCTCGGCGCTCGGCCCCAAGCTGATCGTCGATGCGCTGGACGGCGACGGCGTGCGCTATGACGTGGCGATCGTGTCCAATGTCGACGGCACGGCGCTGGAGCGGGCGATCGAGGGGTTCGATCCCAACGCCACCCTGATTGCGATCGCGTCCAAGACCTTCACGACCAGCGAGACGATGCTGAACGCGGCAAGCGCGATCAACTGGATGGTCGAGGCCGGGGTCGACGATCCCTATGGCAAGGTGATCGCGCTGACCGCCGCGCCCGACAAGGCGATGGAATGGGGTGTCGATGAAACCCGCATCCTGCCCTTCGCAGAGTCGGTGGGCGGGCGCTATTCGCTTTGGTCCTCGATCGGTTTCCCGGCTGCATTGGCGCTGGGCTGGGACGCGTTCGAGAGCCTGCTGGAGGGCGCGGCGGCGATGGACCGGCATTTCCGCCTGTCCCCCCCAAGCGAAAATGCGCCGCTGATCGCCGCGTTCGTGGATCAATATTATACCCGCGTCATGGGATGCCAGACCCGCGCCTTGTTCGCCTATGACGAGCGGCTGGCGCTGTTGCCATCCTACCTCCAGCAACTGGAGATGGAGAGCAACGGCAAGAGCGTGCAGCGCGACGGCAGTCCGGTGGACGGCCCGACCGCGCCGATCACCTGGGGCGGGGTGGGCACCGACGCGCAACATGCGGTGTTCCAGTTGCTGCACCAGGGGACGATCCTATCGCCGGTGGAGTTCGTCGCTTCGATCGAGCCGGGCCATGTGCTGGACCCGGCGCATCATCGCGCGCTGCTGGTCAATTGCTTCGCGCAGGGCGCGGCGCTGCTGCGCGGCAAGGACAATGATGCCGATCCGGCGCGCGCCTATCCGGGCAACCGGCCATCGACAACCATCCTGCTGGAGGATGTGACGCCGGAGGCGCTGGGTGCGCTGATCGCCTTCTACGAGCATCGCACCTTCGCCAATGCGGTGCTGATGGGGATCAACCCGTTCGACCAGTTCGGCGTGGAGCTGGGCAAGGAGATCGCCAAGTCAATCGAGGCGAACGGGGCGACCGCGTTCGATCCGTCGACCATGGCGCTGATCGAGATCGCGCTGGGCGAGGCGTAAACTGCCGTTGGTTTCGGGCGCAGTCGAGAAGCGAGGGCGCAACGCTTCTCGACGCGCTCGAAGCGAACGGAGGTGGTTTGGCTACCAGCAAGAATATTCCCATTTGTAACTGGCGCCTTCACCCGCCATATCCGCGCCTATCCCATCGGAGGCCCGGCATGAGTGACTATGATTTCGACCTTTTCGTCATCGGTGCAGGATCGGGCGGGGTGCGGGCGTCGCGGGTCGCGACGGCGCATGGGGCGAAGGTTGCGGTTGCCGAGGAATATCGCGTCGGCGGCACCTGCGTCATTCGCGGCTGCGTGCCCAAGAAGCTGCTCATCTATGGCGCGCATTTCGCCGAGGATCTGAAGGACGCGCGCCGTTTCGGCTGGGACGTGCCGGAATGTGGGTTCGAATGGACCACGCTGCGCAACAATGTGCTGGCCGAGGTCGATCGGCTGGAAGGCCTGTATGGCAATACGCTCGACAGCCACAAGGTCGAAGTGATCCGCGAGCGGGCGACCATCACCGGGCCGCATGGCGTGAAGCTGGCGAGCGGGCGCGAGGTGAGCGCTAAGACGATCCTGGTCGCGACCGGGGCCTGGCCGGTGATCCCCGAACTGGAGGGTGCCGAACATGGCATCACCAGCAACGAGGTGTTCCATCTGGAAGCGTGCCCCAAGCGGATCGTCATCGTCGGTGGCGGCTATATCGCCAATGAATTTGCAGGCATCTTCCATCAGCTGGGCAGCCATGTGACGATGGTCAATCGCGGCAGCGACCTGCTGCGCGGCTATGATGCGCAGATCCGCGACCGGCTGCTCCAGATTTCCATGACCAAGGGGATTAATTTCCGCTTCAATGCGAAGATGGAGCGGATCGAGAAGAATGAGGACGGCACGCTGTGCGTCCGCTTCAAGGAGGGCGATCCGGTCGCGGCCGACGTGGTGCTGTTCGCCACCGGGCGCAAGCCGCTGACCGAGGGGCTGGGGCTGGAGACGGCCGGGGTCGAACTGAACGACAAGGGCGCGATCAAGGTCGACGACTATAGCCAGACCAGTTGCGAGAGCATCTACGCCGTGGGCGACGTCACCGACCGGCTGCAACTGACCCCGGTGGCGATCCGCGAAGGCCATGCCTTCGCCGATACCGTGTTCGGGGGCAACAAGCGGAAGGTCGATTATAGCTGCGTGCCGTCGGCCGTGTTCAGCCATCCGCCGCTGGCCGGCGTGGGCATGACCGAGGCGGAGGCCAAGAACCATTATGGCACGGTGAAGGTCTATACGTCCGATTTCCGGCCGATGAAGAATGTGCTGGCGGGGCGCGAGGAGCGGGCGCTCTACAAGATGGTCGTGGACGCAACGACGGACAGGGTGATCGGGCTGCATATGATCGGGCCGGATGCGCCGGAGATTTTGCAGGCGGCGGCGATCGCGGTGAAGGCCGGGCTGACCAAGCAGGATTTCGACGATACCGTGGCCCTGCACCCCAGCATGGCGGAAGAACTGGTGTTGTTGAAATAGGTTACGAACGGCTTGGGTTAGCGTTCGACCACGAACGTCACGACCAGTGCGTCGCGCCAGGCCGGTTGCGCCGGGTCAACCGCGTGGATTTCCGTCACGCCGTGCAGGATGCGGTGGTCGTCGATCAGCATCGTGTCACCGGGCGTCGTCAGGGTGAATTCGCCCAGCGGCGTGCCGTCGGGCGCACCGATACGGGTCACGCCTTCGCGGACGTTGCAGCGCTCGACCAGCATGACCAGCACATGGTCCACCCCGTCGCGGTGCATCCCCTCTGGCGTGGGGCGGCCGGTTTCGCCCGGCTTCGCTTCGATGCGGAACTGGTGCATTTCGATGTGCCAGTCGCCTTTACCGGCCGGATCGAAACTGTCGGCGGCGAAGGCGAAGATGGCCTGCCGGACGGGGCTGGCGACGGTCGCATCCTCGACCGGATCGAACCAGCGCTGCACGTCGCCGTTGAGCGGGTTATAGTCGCGGCTCTGATAATGGGGCTGGTGCGGTTTGCGGATGAAGCGGCCCCTTTCCAGCGCGAAGGCGGCATGACGGCGGCGGCGGTAGCGGCCGCCATCGGCCATGAAGAGGTCCGGGCCGAGATCGTCCCAACTGGCGGCGAAGGCCGACCAGTCTTCGGGAGAGATGCCGAGCCGGTCCAGTATATCCGCACCGGGCAAGCGGACATAGCCGTCCTGCGCCAGCGTGACGTCCATGCGGGAAAGGCTGTCGGTGTCGCTCATCTTGTCATCCTAGTCGGTTGAGAAGACGAGCGACAGGGCCAGTTCCCGCAGGGTGGGTTGCGTTCCTGGCGCTCAGGCGATCGTCGGGACCATGCCGCCTTCGACCCGAACCGCCGCGCCGTTGGTGGCGGCGGCGAGCGGGCTGGCGAGATAGGCGACCATGGCGCCGACCTCGTCCGCCTCGATCAGCCGCTTGATGAGCGAGAGGGGCCGGAGTTTGGTGAAAAATTCGGCTTCGCGGTCGGCTTCGGGGGCGTCCTTGTTGTCGACAACCGAGCGGATGAATTCCACGATCCCTTCCGAGCGGGTGGGGCCGGGCAGGACGCTGTTCACGGTGACGCCGGTGCCGCGGGTATGTTCGGCCAGGCCGCGCGAGATGGAGAGTTGGGCCGATTTGGTCATGCCGTAATGGATCATCTCGGCGGGCGGGAGCAGGCCGCTTTCGCTGGCGATGAAGAGGATGCGGCCCCAGTTGTTGGCCAGCATCGGCGGGAAATAATGGCGGGAAAGGCGGGCGCCGCTGACGACGTTGACCTCGAAGATATGATGCCAGTCCGCGTCGCTGATATCCGCGAAATCCTTCGCTTCATAGATGCCCAGATTGTTGACGAGGATGTCGGTCGCGGGGACGGCGGCGATGAGGGCCGCGGCGCCCTCGGCCGTCGCCGGGTCGGCGAGGACGGCGTTGACGGGCAGGCCGATTTCGGCCGCGGCGGCATCCAGCTTGGCCTGCGCTCGACCGGTGATGGTGACGGCGACGCCCTCTTGCGCGAGACGTTTGGCGATGGCCAGGCCGATGCCGGCGGTGGAGCCGGTGACGATGGCGGTCTTGCCGGCGAGCTTCAGGTCCATGGCTGTTTCCTTGTTGAATGAGACGGCGAACTGGACAGTTAGATAGACTTTTTCCGATTAATGATTAGATTGTGCGTTATCACTTCAGAAGTGCATTGAAATCATGGATAACCGGTTCGGCGACGTCGAGAATTTCCTGATGGTGGCGGGCGAGGGCAGCTTCGCCGCGGCGGCCAAGATGTTGCGGCTGACCCCGTCGGCGGTGAGCCGGTCGATCGCGCGGCTGGAGCAGCGGCTGGGCGTGGCGCTGGTGCGGCGGACGACGCGGTCGCTGGCGCTGACGCGTGAGGGGCAGATCTATCATGACAAGATGATCGCCATATTGGGCGACATGATGGATGTGGAAAACAGCCTGAGCAGCGAGGGGCAAGGGCCGCGCGGGCTGCTGCGCATCAACGCCTCGCCTTCGTTCGGCATAGAATGCCTGATCCCGATCCTGCCGCGCTTTGCAGAACGATATCCGGCGGTGACGGTGGACCTGACGCTGACCGACGCGATCGTCGATCTGGTCGAGGAGCGGGCGGATGTCGCGATCCGCATCGGGCCGCTGCGCGACACGCGGTTGCGCGCGAAGAAACTGGGGCATAGCCGGATGGTGCTGGTGGCGTCGCCGGACTATCTGGCGCGGCGGGGAACGCCCAGGACGCCCGACGATCTGGCCGGGCATGACTGTTTGCGGTTCAGCTTTCGCCGGTCGGTGGATAGCTGGCCGTTCCGGGTGCGGGGCAGGCACGTGCAGCGGCCGGTGCAGGGGCGTTTCTTCGGCAATTCGGGCGAAGTGGTGCGGCGCATGGCGATCGCGGGCGGCGGGATCGCGCGGCATGGGCGGTTTCATGTCGCCAGCGACTTGCGCGAAGGGCGCCTGGTGGAGGTGCTGGCAGAGTTTGATGCGGGGGACGGGGAGGATATCCACGCGCTCTACGCGGCGGAAGATCGGAGCGCGGCGCGGGTGCGGGCGTTTCTGGATTTTCTGGAGGGAGCGTTGGTGGTGGAGGGGTGAAACGAGTTGTGCTCGTAAGGTTTAAAGGGGGAAGCAATGAAGCCTTCACAAGTAATATTTGCTGTAGTCATTTGCGCGTTGGTTTGGGGGGCGTGGGCGAATCATGGGGCGGAATGGGCCGTTTCATGGACAGCAGGTGCTAACGACGCTCAACTCACGCGTGCCGCGCAATGGGGTGATAGCTTCGGTGTTATTAATGCATTCACATCTGGACTTGGTTTCACAGTTGTTTTCTTCACATTGATAATGCAGGCGCGCGCGTTGCGCGATCAAGCTGCTGATTTGCATCGACAACGATTTGAAAGTTCTTTTTTCGAGTTGTTAAAATTGATGAGAGAACTCAGGCAGCAAGTCCAATTTCACCATTCACACGCTTTAATTATGGATAGTGGAAAGGGAATGTCTCCTGATGGCGCAAAAAAAATTAAATCAAGACTAGGAGAAAAAAGACAGATTTAATCGCATTCGATGCAATTATTAGGGAATATGCCTATTGGTATAAGAAAAATCCTGATCGAGGCTCTCTTCAATCGGATGAAAAGAAAAAATTTATTGCAAGTGTTTATGACGATAAAATTCACAAAGTATCTGAGTCAACAATAAGTCCATATTTCAGAATAATATACACCATTCTTTATAGAATAAAGAGCGATAAATACTTGATTGACAAAGAAAAATTTCAATACTCTAATCTTTTAAGAAGTCAATTGACGAGTAGAGAATTGACGGTTCTTGCATTAAATGCAACTTC
>NZ_JAIQXR010000014.1:0-129006 GCF_020166615.1 Sphingobium sp. 3R8
GCAAATATTTGATTCCAGTGTGGTTTAGGGATTTGGAATACGCTCCAGACCAAGCCGCTACAATGTGGCGTATTTCAAATCCACCACACTGGCTGTCGTTGGCAGAATAAGCGTCGGCCGGTCCTTGTGGCGGGGTGTCCCCGCCGCTAGATATGCCATCACATTCGCGGCAGCGCAGCATGGAAGGCCGGTAGCTTGTTCGAACTTCTCAACGCCCTGAACGGCATCGTCTATATCGTGCTGGAAGCGGTCTGGTGGATCATCATCGTGCAGGCGGTGCTGAGCTGGCTGATCGCGTTCAACGTCATCAATACGTCGAACGAATATGTCCGCAACGGCCTCTATGCGCTCGACCGGATGACCGAGCCGCTCTATCGCCCGGTGCGCAAGGTGCTGCCCGATCTGGGCGCGCTGGACCTGTCGCCGATGGTGGTGTTGCTGGCGGTCATCATATTGCAGGGGCCGGTGCGCGAGAATCTGTTCGCGGCGCTGATGCGGGCCGCGGCCTGAATCCTGTCTGTCCGACCCCCGTCTGGACCATAGCGGGCGACGACCTGTTGATCGCCGTCCGGCTGACGCCGGGTGCGGCGAAAGAGGATATAGGCGGTGGCTGGATCGATGAGCGCAATGCGCGCTGGCTGTCCGCGCGGGTCCGCGCCGTGCAGGAAAAGGGCCGGGCCAATGCGGCGCTGATCGCGCTGCTGGCGAAAGGGCTGGATTGGCCGCGCAGCGCGATTTTGCTGGAATCGGGCGACACCAACCGGCTAAAGCGGCTGCGCATCATCGGCGGCGGCCGCGCGTCGGCGCGCCTGACCGCGCTTATCGAAACATGGGTAGGACAGACATGACCATCGGCAAGATCATCGACGGCAAGGCGTTCGCCGCCACCCTGCGCGACACGGTGGGCGAAGGCGTGGCGGGCTTCGTCGAGGCGACCGGGCGCAAGCCGGGGCTTGCGGTGGTTCTGGTGGGCGAAGACCCGGCCAGCAGCGTCTATGTCCGGTCCAAGGGCAAGATGACGGTCGCGGCGGGCATGGAAAGCTTTGAATTCAAGCGGCCCGACAGCATCGGCGAGGAGGATCTGCTCGACCTGATCGAAGAACTGAACCATGACGAGCGGGTCGATGGCATTCTGGTCCAATTGCCGCTGCCGGGGCATATCGACGAGGCCGCCGTGATCGGCGCGATCGACCCGGCCAAGGATGTGGACGGTTTCCATGTCGTCAATTCGGGCAAGCTGGCGACGGGGCAGGAGGCGCTGGTGCCCTGCACGCCGCTGGGCTGCATCATGCTGCTGAAGGACGAGCTGGGCGACCTGTCGGGACTGGAAGCCGTGGTCGTGGGCCGGTCCAACATCGTGGGCAAGCCGATGGCGGCGCTGCTGCTGGCGGAAAGCTGCACCGTGACGATCGCGCATAGCCGCACCCGCGACCTGGCCAGCGTGGTGCATCGCGCCGACATCGTCGTGGCCGCCGTGGGGCGCGCCGAGATGGTGAAGGGCGAGTGGATCAAGCCCGGTGCAACGGTGATCGACGTGGGCATCAACCGCGTGGCGGATACCGAGGATGGCAAGAGCCGGATCGTCGGCGACGTCGCCACCGCCGAGGCGCTGGCCCATGTCCGCGCCATTACGCCGGTGCCGGGCGGCGTCGGGCCGATGACTATCGCCGTGCTGCTGCGCAACACGCTGGTCGCGGCCCATGCCCGCGCCGGGCTGGCCAAGCCGGCGGGTCTGTGACGGCGCGGCTGGCGCTGCTGGCGTTAGGCGCGGCCGCCCTGGTCGCTGCCCCAAGCGCTGCCAAGCCGCCGCCACGCTTCCAGCCCGATCCGAGCAGCGTGATCGCGGCGGAGATCGCCTTCAACCGGCTGGCGCAGAGCAAGGGGCAATGGACCGCCTTTGCCGAGACGGCCGCCGACGATGCCGTGATGTTCGTGCCGCAGAAGGTGGTGGCGAAGGACTGGCTGAAGAAACAGGCCAATCCGGCCGCCTCGGTTCGCTGGTCGACGTCAGTCGTCTATGTATCGTGCGACGGCAATCTGGCCGCCAGCACCGGCAATTGGACGCGGCCGGACGGGTCGGTCGGCTATTATACCACGATCTGGCGGCGCGACCGGAAGGGGCGCTGGCAATGGATCATGGACCATGGCGACACGCTGGCCACCGCGCGTGCGACGCCGGAGTTTCTGAGCGGCAAGGTCGCGACCTGCAGGCGCGGGCCGCAGGGCGCCATGCCGCCGCCTCCGCCATCGGGCAAGAAGGGGGAATTACCGCCACCGCCCGACGAGAGCCTGATCTGGACCGCGGACGTCGCGACCGACGGCAGCCGGCAGGTGACGGTGCGGATGTGGACCGGCGCGGCCTATGAGACGGTGATCGACGACAGGGTAAAGGCGGGATCATGATCGAGCTTTTCATTTCCGCCTTCGTGACGTTGTTCGTCGTCATCGATCCGCCGGGCTGCGCACCCATCTATGCCAGCCTGACCAGCGGGGCCAATGCGGCGCAGCGCCGGGCGATGGCGATCCGGGCGGTCGGCATCGCGGCGGCGATCCTGCTTGTCTTCGCCCTGTGGGGCAAGCAGCTGCTGGGCGTGCTGGGCATCGCGCTCGACAGTTTCCGCATCGCGGGCGGCATCATGCTGTTCATGATCGCGATGGACATGGTGTTTGAAAAGCGGACCCAGCGGCGCGAGGACCGGGCGAACAAGATCACGACCGAAGAGCCGCATGTCGAGGATGTGTCGGTATTCCCGATGGCGATGCCGATGATCGCCGGGCCGGGATCGATCGCGACCGTCATGCTGCTGATGTCGCGGGCCAATGGCATGGCGGAGCGCGGGGTGGTGCTGGGCGCTGTGGTGCTGACGCTGGCGCTGATGCTGGGCGCGCTGATCGCCGCCGGGCCGCTGATGGCGCTGCTGGGGCGCAAGATCGAGGCAGTGATTACGCGGCTGCTGGGCGTGCTGCTCGCCGCACTGGCGGCGCAGTTCGTGATCGACGGGTTGAAGGCGAGTTTTTGAGGCGCCCGATCCTCTGATATGCCGTCATCCCAGCTTTCGCTGGGATGACGATAGATTGGTTAGCCCTTCACGTCGGCTTCGGTGACCGGCGCGATCTTGATTTCGACGCGGCGGTTGGACGCCTTGCCTTCTTCGGTGGCGTTGGAGGCGATCGGCTGGGTTTCGCCGAAGCCGCGGGTGCCGATGCGGGCCGACTGCACGCCCTTGCTCACCAGATAGCCGGCGACCGACTGGGCGCGCCGTTCGGACAGGGTCTGGTTGTAGGCGTCGGCGCCGTCGCTGTCGGTATGGCCGTACACGTCGATATAGGTCTTTGGATATTGCGACAGGACCGAGGCGACGTCGTTCAGCGTCGGCTGGAACTGCGGCTGCACGTCCGCCTTGTTATAGGCGAAGGTGATGCCCGACGGCATACGCAGCAGCAGATTGTCGCCGTCGCGAATCACGTCCACGCCGCTGCCGGCGGTTTCTTCGCGCAGCTTGCGTTCCTGGGCGTCCATATAGGCGCCGATGCCCGCGCCCGCGACCGCGCCGATGCCCGCGCCCAGGATCTTTTCGGTGCGGTCGTTGCGGCCGCCAACCAGATCGCCGAGCAGATAGCCGCCCAGCGCGCCGCCGATGCCGCCGATCGCCGCCTTCGAAATGCTGCGCTGGCCCGTGGTCGGGTCCGTCGTGCAGGCCGTGGTGGCCAGCATGGCGGCCAGCCCTGCGGCGCCGATGATGCGGTGAGAAATCCTCATGATCCTGTTCCCTTGTCTTTTTCGCGCCTGTAGGAGCGACTGCCCCTCATAATGGCCGAACATGGCGTTTGTTCCACATGCGAACTGAACCGATGATGAGGGGGATGTTGTGAAATTGAAAGATTAGCGGTTATAGGAGGTAGTTGACCACCATGGCCACGATCCCCCTCCATAATCCGACGCCCTTTCCCTGGGCCGATCTCGTCATCATCCTGGCGCTCGTCGCCCTGAATGGTGTCTTCGCCATGTCCGAACTGGCCATCGTGTCCGCGCGCAAGCCGCGGCTGCAGGGGCTGGAGAAGGCGGGGCGCAAGGGGGCGACAACGGCGCTGGCGCTGGCCAGCGATCCCGGCAAGTTCCTGTCCACCGTGCAGATCGGCATCACCCTGATCGGCATCATCGCGGGCGCCTATTCGGGCGCCAGCCTGGGCGGGCCGACGGGCGAGCGGTTGCAGTTGCTGGGCCTGTCGCCCAATCTGGCGGAAAATGCGGGTTTTGCGCTGGTCATCGGCCTGACCACCTATGCCTCGCTGATCGTGGGCGAGCTGGTGCCCAAGCAGTTCGCGCTGCGCGCGCCCGAGCCGATCGCGGTGCTGGTGGCGACGCCGATGCTGTGGCTGTCGAAGATCACCGCGCCGATCGTATGGGTGCTGGACGGGTCGAGCAGCCTGATCTTCAAGCTGCTGCGGCTGGACCGCGAATCGGAGAACCACGTCACCGCCGAGGAATTGCACCTGATCGTCGCGGAGGCGAGCAAGTCCGGCGTGATCGAGGAAAGCGAGCGGGCGATCATTTCGGGCGTCGTGCGGCTGGCCGACCGGCCGGTGCGCGAGGTGATGACCCAGCGGATGGACGTCGACTGGATCGACATCGCCGCCGACGATGCGACGATTCGCAGTCGCCTGCTGGAAACGCCGCATACCCGCCTGCCGGTAGGCCGCGGGTCGGTGGAAGATATTATCGGCATCGTCCAGGCACGCGACATCATGACCGCGCTGTTTCGCGGCGAGGCGCTCAATGTCGGCGCGCTGATGCGCCGGGCGGAGGTGGTGCCGGACCAGGTCGATGCGATGGACGCGCTGGAAGTGCTGCGCCGGTCCGACGTGCCGATGGTGATGGTCCATGACGAATATGGCCATTTCGAGGGGATCGTAACCCCGGCTGACCTGCTGTCGGCGATCGCCGGCCATTTCGCGTCGGACCGCGACGCCTATGACGAGCCGGACATGGTCGAGCGCGACGATGGCAGCCTGCTGGTGTCGGGGCAGATGCCGATCGACCAGCTGGCTGAGCGGATCGGCATCGACCTGTCGGAGGACCGCGACTATGCGACGGTGGCGGGCCATGCGCTGTGGCTGCTCAAGCGGTTGCCGGAGGTCGGGGACTTCATCGACGACCAGGGATGGCGGTTCGAGATCGTCGATATGGACGGGCGCAAGATCGACAAGCTGTTAGTGGCGGAGCGATAGGGGGCTGCCCTTTGGCCAAGCGACGAAGCATGACAGCTGTCGACCAGAAAGTGCCATTCAAGCGATCAGGCTCAATCGCTGATTGCGGACGTCACCTTCCGCTGCACAATCGTATCTATGTGGCGATGCAGACCATTAGAAGCGTGACCAAGCCCGGTTGGGTCGGCGGACGACGACCAGTTGCGATTGTACTTCTCCGCTGCCAAGATCAGAAAATGGATATTGTTCGAGAGATCGTCAGCCCGACGGGCAAACGGAAGATCAGGCTCTACCAACGCGCCGACGGCTTCTTTACCTATGACGAGACATTTGAAGCCTTTGATGAAATCGCAGGTTCGTATTGGTCTTCCGGCTATGAAGCAGGCATCTTTGAAACCGAAGAAGCAGCCACCGCCGACATGACGGCCACGACCCCTTGGATGCGGCATGAGGCTTAGCACACCCGCTTGTCCCATCCACCTGCTGCTGGGCTGCAATCGACAATTTTTGTTATTCCAAGTCATTCCTCTTATGCCTTAAAGCGGTCGTAAATTTCAGAGGTCATGGGGAGATTGCAGTTGGCCGCTCGAGAGTTTGTTAGGGCCTGCAAGCAAGAGCGAGATGCATTGCTCGCTATGTTCAGCGATGCATCCGTAGGCACAACTGTCGGACAGCACCTCGACGCAGCACAATTGAACTCGGCACAGCGTCGCAATGTGATTGCCGCGCTCGACGTGGCTCTGACCGACACCTTCTACACTTTGTTGATGGGCCTTGCTGGCGAAGCCTCACTTGGAGGGCAGCAGCAGGCATATAGGCTGTCAGATGAAATGGGGCGGCCTATCTCGCCGTCCGAACATGCAGGCCTTGGTGACCTCGCGTTTGAAGCCTTTCAAGCCGATTGAATGTCTGAGTTCGTGGTTGAAGGACTCGCCAGCAGACTGTCCGCAATCCACCCAAGTCGGCCATCATCTTACCCGCCAAGGTCGTTTTCGCTGCGGACGCAATTAGCACGAACGACAAAGGGCGCGGCAATCGATGCCGCGCCCTTTGTCCTTTGCTCTCTGGCGCCGCTTACTCGCTGGCGTTGGCCGCGTTCGCTGCGGGGGCTTCCGTCGCATTGGCGGCGTTGCCCGCTTCGGCGGCGTTTGCGCCTTCCGCTGCGGCAGGCGCGGCGTCGGCGGCGGGCAGCGGCAGGTTGGACCCCTGCGTGTTGAGCCAGGCGATCAGGTTGGCGCGATCGGCCGGATTGCCAAGGCCCGCAAAGGTCATCTTGGTGCCAGGCGCGAATTCACGCGGGCTTTTCAGCCAGTGATCGAGATTGTCGAAGCTCCATTCGCCGCCCTTGCTCTTGAGCGCGTCGGAGAAGGCGAAGCCGCCCTTGCCCTGGCCGATCGCTTCGCCGACCGTGGCGTAGAGATTGGGACCGATGCCGTTGGCGCCGCCTTGGTTCACGGTGTGGCAGGCGGCGCATTTGGCGAACACCTTCTCACCGGCCGCGACGTCCGCGCTGGCAAGCAGCGTGTTGAGGCCGGGGCCGGTGTCGCCGCCGCCTTCGCCTTCGGCTTCGACGCCTTCGATCGCATAGCCCATCTTTTCGGGCCGTTCGTCATGGAAATATTTGGAGCTGACGATCGCGCCGCCCAGCGCGATGATCCCCGCAAACAAAGCCCAGCCCGCCACGGTGTTGAAACGATCGCCCATTTCGCTCGATTTCCCTTGCGTTTCTGTTCTGGCGGCTGTCTTCCGCGCCCCCTCTTGTGCGCTGCCATAATGGCGGACACGCCACCATGCAAGCCGGGTTGGCACGGTAAATCGCCCTTCGCGTGCGCGGACGCCGCGCGGATGCTTGCGTGGGGGCGGGTGAAACCCTAAGCGCGCAGCCAGTCATGGAAAATTATCCCGCCCCCGCCCGCGCGATCGTCGCGCAACTCGCGCAAAAGGCCGCGGCCGACCCGGCGCGTGCCGTCGCCTATCAGGGCGCGCCCGGCGCCAATTCGCATCTGGCGGCGCTCGGCTATGCGCCCGATTGCGTACCTTTGCCCTGTTTCGCGTTCGAGGATGCGATCGATGCGGTGCGCAATGGACAGGCGGCGCGGGCGATCATTCCGATCGAAAACAGCCTGCACGGGCGCGTGGCGGACATGCATTTCCTGCTGCCCGAATCGGGGCTGGCGGTGATCGACGAATATTTCCTGCGCATCCGTCATTGCCTGATGGCGCCGGACGACAGCCCGGTGAAGAGCGCGATCAGCCATCCCCAGGCGCTCGGCCAATGCCGCCATTATCTGCGGGAGCGAGGCATTCAGCCGGTCGCCTATGCCGATACGGCCGGCGCGGCGGCGCTGGTGGCGGAAACGCGCACGCCCGGCGAAGGGGCGATCGCGCCCTATCTGGCGGCGGAATTGTACGGCCTGCGCCTGATCGCCGAGAATATCGAGGATAGCGACGACAATATGACGCGCTTCCTGGTGCTGGCGCAGGAGGCCAAGATGCCGGTCGCCAATGTCGGGCCGGTGATGACGACATTTCTGTTCGAGGTGAAGAATGTGCCCGCCGCCCTCTACAAGGCGATGGGCGGCTTTGCGACCAACGGGGTCAATATGACCAAGCTGGAAAGCTACCAGCGCGGAGCCAGTTTCGCCGCGACCGAATTTTTCTGCGATATCGAGGGGATGCCGGGCGACCCGGCGGTCGATCGGGCTTTGGCGGAGCTGGAGTTCCACACCAAGTGGGTGCGGCAGTTGGGCAGCTATCGGCAGGCGCGGCCGCGGACCTGAGGCGCGCGCGGGCGTGGGCCTGTTTCGGGCTAGGGAGACGGCTGAGATGGTTATTTTCCTGCCATTCCCCTCCCGCTGGCGGGAGGGGGAACGTGTCAGCTGGTCGTTCGCAGTCTTTGCCGCCAGTTTCGCGTCGGCGCTTTCGCAGGAGCGAGATCGCGCCTATAGCGCTTCCCATGGTCGCAGCCATCCTTCTGTCCGCCCTGGCGATGAGCGCGATCGTCGGCGTGCGTTACCTGCTGGCGAGCGGCGGGTTCGCACTGGCGACGCGGATTCGCCAGCCGGGACTTTACCGGGGGCTGGAGCGGCAGATGCGGCGGGAGATCGGCTGGTCGCTGGCGTCCGCGCTGATCTATGGCGTGCCCGCCGGCGTGGTCGCCTGGGGCTGGCAGGAACGGGGCTGGGCGCGCATCTATAGCGATGTCGGCGACTTTCCGCTGTGGTGGCTGCCGCTGTCGGTGCTGCTCTATCTCGCGACGCACGACACATGGTTTTACTGGACGCATCGCTGGATGCACCGGCCGCGGCTGTTTCGCATCGCCCATGCGGTGCATCACGCCAGCCGGCCGCCGACCGCCTGGGCGGCGATGAGCTTCCATCCCTGGGAGGCGGTTACCGGGGCGGTGGTGATTCCGGCTCTGGTGTTCCTGATCCCCATCCATGTCGGCGCGCTGGGATGCGTGCTGACGATCATGACGATCATGGGCGTGAGCAATCATATGGGGTGGGAGATGTTCCCGCGCTGGATGGTGCGCGGGCCGATGGGCGGGTGGCTGATCACCGCGACCCATCATCAGCGGCATCACGACCAGTATAATTGCAATTACGGGCTGTATTTCCGGGTCTGGGACCGTGTGTGCGGCACCGACAAGGGGTTGGGAGATTTCCGGGAGTTGGGCGAGTTCAAGAAGGTGGATGCGTGAGGCTTTTGCGAGGGCTGGGGCTGGCGCTGGTGGCGGTGGCGGGGCTGACGGCGGCGGCACCTGCGGGTCAGCCGCAGGCGCTCGGCATGGTGCTGGAGGGCCTGCGATCCACCAGGGGGCAGATATTGGTGTGCGTCACCCGGTCGGCCGACCATTTTCCCGATTGCACCAAAGATCCGGACAAGCGCCATTTCGCCGTAGCGGCGCGGAGCGGGGCGATCCCGCTCGGCCTGGTCGCACCGGGCGATTATGCGATCGCCATCGTCCATGACGAAAATGGCAATGGCAAGCTGGATACCTTTGCCGGCATCCCGCGCGAGGGCGTGGGCTTTTCGCGCAATCCGGTGCTGCGCTTCGGCGCGCCGAGCTTTCGGTCGGCCGGGTTCCCGGTCGCGGGCGCGCCGGTGGAGCAGGCGATCCGGCTCAAATATTTCCTGTGAAAAGCTGGGCTGGGAACCTGTAACCGCCTCAAAACATTCTTAGGCCCAGACGCACCTTCACGAACAGGGCCATCATGCATATTTTCCGCAGCCGACTGGCCGCGACTCTCGTCGCGGTCCTGCCCCTTTGCGCGCCCGCGATGGCGCAGGAGGAGGAACAGCATAGCAGCCTGACCATCGGCGTGGGCGGCGCGGCGATCCCCAGCTATGAAGGGTCGGACGACTATCGCGTGATGCCGATCGTGCAGGCGCGCGGCAAGGTGCATGACTTCGCCTTCTGGACCCGCGGGACGACGCTCTATGTCGACGCCATCCCCGATCCCACCGGCACCGGCGTAAATTTCGAGCTTGGCCCGGTCGTCAATGTCCGGCTGGACCGCACCAGCCGCAAGGGCATCAAGGACGATGCCGTGCGGCTGCTGGGCAAGCGCGACGTGGCGGTGGAGGTCGGCGGCTTCGTCGGCATCGGCAAGACCGGGGTCATCACCAGCGATTATGACAATCTGTCGGCGCGCGTGGCGGTGACCAAGGATGTGGCGGGCGCCCATGGCAGCACCGTCATCACGCCCACGATCGAATATTTCACGCCATTATCGATGACGACCTTCGTTGGTCTGAGCGCGTCGGCGGACTATGTCGGCAAGAAATATGGCCGTTATTATTTCGACATCACGCCGCAGGAGAGCCTGGCTAGCGGGCTGGATGTCTATGACCGGGCCGGGCGCGGGTCGGGCTTCAAGCGGATGAGCGTCAACCTGACAGCCGGCAAGTCGCTGTCGGGCGACCTGCGCAAGGGCTGGGCGGTGTTCGGCCTGGCCGGTTATGCGCGGGTGTTGGGCAAATATGGGGATTCGCCGATCGTGGCGGACGCGGGATCGCGCAACCAGTGGGTCGGCGCGATCGGCGTGGGTTATACTTTCTGATTCTGTCCAATCGCCGCCCGTCTTGTCCGTGAGGGGTGACGCCCCACATAAGGCGCGGTATGACGGCGGCGCATGACCGCATGGACAGGAGAATAGAAGCGTGGCGACCCTGGGATTGAGCGAGGCCGACAAGGCGGCCGTGGAGGCGTTTCGCCAGGATGTGGTGGAGCCTTCGCGCACGCAGTTGGTGATCGTCGATTTCTGGGCCGCATGGTGCGGCCCGTGCAAGCAACTGGCCCCGGTGATCGAGAAGGTCTGCGCCGACTATGCGGCCAAGGGCGTCAAGCTGGTCAAGGTCAATGTCGATGAGAATGGCTTTATCGCCAGCCAGTTCCGCGTGCAGTCGATCCCGACCGTCTATGCCGTGTTCCAGGGCCAGCCTGTCGCGGACCTGACGCAGGCGCGGACCGAAGGGCAGCTCAAACAATATCTCGACCAGCTTTTGTCGCAATTGCCGATCGAATCGGATGAGAAGGCGCAGTTGCAGGAAATCGCGCCGCTGATCGCCATGGGCGAGGAGGTGCTGGCGGCGGGCGATGCGGAGCGCGCCTTGTCGGTGTTCGGTCAGATCGCCGAGATGGCGCCCGACAATGTCGAGGTGGCGTCCGGTCTGGCGCGGGCGCTGGTGGCGCTGGGGCGGCTGGACGAGGCGGAAGCGGTGCTGGATGCGCTGCCGGCCGATGTCGCCAGAAATGTCGCGATCGATCAGGCGCGCGCGGCGATCGCGCTGGCGCGGGACGTGAAGCCGGTGGCCGACCTGTCGAGCGTGCAGGCGAGAGTGGAGGCCGATCCCGACGATCATGACGCGCGGTTCGAGCTGGCCGGCGGGCTGATGGCCAATGGCGATCGCGATGGCGCGGCCGAGGCGCTGCTGGAGATCGTGCGGCGCGACCGGGCGTGGAACGACGGCGCGGCGCGGGCGCAGTTGCTGACCATTTTCGATGCGGTGGGCCTGGAAGATCCGTGGGTGTCGGCGCAGCGGCGCAAACTGTCCCAGATCCTGTTTTCATAACCGCCATGCCACTGGCACGCGTCTCCATCTTTCCCTTGTCCGGCGCGCTGCTGCTGCCGGGGATGGACCTGCCGCTGCATATTTTCGAGCCGCGATACCGCGCGCTAATCCATGACGCGATGGCGCGCGACCGGCGGATCGGCATGATCCAGCCGCGCGGGGCCGGCGCCGTACCGCCCTTGTTCGATATGGGGTGCCTGGGCCATGTCAGCCAGATCGAGGCGCTGGAAGATGGGCGGTTCAACATCGTGCTGACGGGCCTGGCGCGGTTCCGATTGGTGCGCGAATTGCAGGTGCCGACCCAGTTTCGCCAGATCGAGGCCGATGTCGAGCAGGCGCCGCAGGAGGATGAGGTGCTGCACATGGCGGAGCGGGCGGCGCTGGAACAGGAATCACGGCGTTTCGCTGATGCTCTGGGCTATGTGGTGGACTGGACCGCGGTGTCGCGGCTGGACGATACGGCGCTGGTCAACGGCATCGCCCAGATCGTGCCGTTCGACCCGGCGGCCAAGCAGACCCTGCTGGAAGCCGACACGCTGTCCGAACGGTCGGAACGGATCATCCAGCTGATGCAGATCGTCGGCCGGATCGAGCGCGACGGCGGGGCCACGATGCAATGATTGGGCATGAGATCGCCCCCATCGATCCATGGCTGCTGGACAAGCTGGTCTGTCCGGTGACGCGCATGCCGCTGCGCTGGGACGCGGCGCGCGGCGCGCTGGTATCGGAGACGGCGGGGCTGGCTTTTCCGGTGCGCGATGGCGTGCCGGTGCTGGTGGTGCGGGAGGCTGTGGCACTTTGACCGTCTCACCCTTTTCCCGCTAGACCTCTTGGAGAGGTAGAGGCCACCTGTCTCAAGGTCGGGTGTTATCGAAAGCCCCCACCCCAACCCCTCCCCTGAAGGGGAGGGATTTAAGATTTGAACGCGGCGATGCATTCCACTTCGAGCGGGGCGCCCAGCGCCAGGCCGTCGGCGCCGAAGGCGCTGCGGGTGGGAAGGCGTTTGCCTTCGAAATAGGGGAGATAGGCGGCGTTGAAGCGCGGCCAGTCGGCCATGTCGTCCAGCATGACCGTGCATTTGACGACATGGCCGAAATCCAGGCCATTGCTCGCCAATATCTTGCCGATCGAATCCATCGCCCCCTTCACCGCGGCGTCGAAGCCTTCCTTATGCTTGTCCATGCCTTCGGGCACCTGACCGATCTGGCCGGACATGAAGAGGAGGTCGCCGACCCGGATCGACGGCGAAAAGGGGAGCCTGACGGGCAGGGCTTGCGGCGCGGCGGCGGGCTGGGCCAGAGCGGGTTGGGCGAAGGCGGGTGCGGCGGCCAGCAGCAGGGCGGTGGCGAGAAGGCGCTTCATAAGTCTCTCCTTGAAAAGATCAGGCGCGGGGCAGGGCGGCGAGCAGGCGGTCGACATCCGCCCTGTCGTTGAAGATCGACGGCGCGATGCGGAAATGATGATCGTGCAGCGAGATGCGCACCTGCGCCTTGGCCAGTGGGTCGGCGAGGCGGGTCTTCGCGTCGGGCAGCAGGGCGGTCAGCAGTGGCGTGGTTGTGCCGGGCGGGGTGATAAGGCGATAGCCTTTCGCGCTCAGGCCGTCGCGGAGCGGGGCGATCAGGCTTTGGGCATGGGCCTGGATCGCGGGGACGGTGAGGGTAGCGATATGGTCGAGGCCATGGTCGATCGCGGCGACCACCGCCTGCGCATAGGTGCCGGTGCCGAAATGGCCCAGCGCGCCGGGGCGGATGGCGTAGCTGACCGGTTCATTTCCGGGCGGGTCCATCGGATAGACATGGGTTTGCGGCGGGGACAGGCCGATGCCGGGCGGGGCGCCGGGCGCAGCGAAGCCATAATAGCCGAAATCGGCCAGCGGCAGGGCATCCAGCACGCCCCGCCGGGCATAGAGGAAGCCGAGGCCGAAATCGCCCATCAGCCATTTATAGGTGGCGCAGGCGGCGAAATCGACGCTGCTGGCGTGGAGATCGACGGGAATCGCGCCGGCGGCATGAATGATGTCGGCATAGACCAGTGCGCCGGCGGCATGGGCGAGGTCGCAGACGGCCTTCAGGTCGTGCTGGAAGCCATTATAGGTGGAGACGAGCGAGAGGCTGACCAGCGTCGTGCCGGGGGTGATGGCTTTGGCCATGTCGTCCATGTCGATGCGGCCGTCGCGCGCCTGCACCCAGGCGACATCGACGCCCTGTTTCGCCAGTTCCTGATACATGGGGAAGCCGGCATAGAAATGCAGCGTGTCGGTGACGATGCGGCCGCTCCTGTGTGGGAAGCCCAGCGCGCGGAGCACGGCCTGTTCGCCCATGGTGGTGGACTGGACCCAGCAGAGTTCGTCCGGATCGGCGTTCACCAGTCGCGCGAATTTGGCGATGGTGGCGGCGCGGTCCACCGGTCTCAGCGCCGCGGCGGCGGGATCGAGCGTGCGGGCGGCGACATAGGCGTCCATCGCCGCGCGCGCGCCGAGGCTGATCGGATGGGTGGAGGCGCTGTCGAGATAGGCGATCGGCGTGGGCGCGAAGTTCCCCTTGTCGGGCAGGCTGAGCGTGGTCGCGCTGGTGCGGGCCGCTTGCGCCGCCAGTGGGACGGCGATCGCCGCGCCCAAGGCCTGACGGCGGCTGAGCGTCATGCCATGACCTTGAGGAAGGCGGCCTTGAACGCCTGCATTTCGGCCGGGCTGCCAAAGGAGACGCGGACCCAGTCGTCCATATGTTTGCGCGGGCCGCCGATGAATATGCCCGCCTGGGCCAGCGCGGCGGTGACAGCGGCGCCGGGGCGGCCGACATGGATCATGGCGAAGCTGGCCTGGCTGGGCAGGTAGCGTAGCCCTCTGGCGTCGAGCCAGGCGAAGAGGTCGTCGCGCACGGCCTTGTTTTCCGCCTTGCGGGTCGGGAGCAGGGTCGGGTCGAGCAGGCTGGCCTCCGCCGCCAGCACGGCCGGCATGGGCGTGATGTTGGTGCCGTAGCGTGCCATGCCGTCGAGCAAATCCTTGCGCCCTGCGATCAGGCCGCAGCGCAGGCCGGCCAGGCCGTAGATTTTCGAGAAGGTGCGGGTCACCAGCAGGTCAGCTTGCCTCGCGACCAGATCGAGGCAGCTTTGCGCATCGCTGAAATGAATATAGGCTTCATCCACCAGCAGGATGCTACCCTTGGGCTTGTTCGCCAGCAGCCAGTCGATATCGGCGCGCGACGTGGTGAGGCCGGTCGGGTTGTTGGGATTGCACACATAATAGACGCCGGCGTCGGGCGCAGCGGCCAGCAGCGTGCGCGGGTCGGCAGCGAAATCGCCCGACAGCGGGACGGCGACCGAGCGGGTAATACTGGCATTGTCGAGGCCGAGAAAGCCCTGGTCGAAGGTCGGTTCGAAATAGGCGATCGGACGATCGGCGCTGGAGTAGCTGAGCGCCACCGAGCGCAGCGGCATGAAGGAGCCGGGATGGACCTGCACCTGGGTTGGCGACAGTCCGTTCTGGCGCGCGAAGAGGCTTTCGAGCTTCCCGGCAAAGGCCATGCCGTAGCGGCCCGACAGCGGCGGCAGCTTCGCCAGCGCGGCGAGCGCCGCGGGGCAGGGGCCGACCGGATGTTCGTTGCTGTTGATATAGACAGCGTCGGTCAGGCTCGCAGCCATGCCGGCTGGATCGTCGGGCAGGTCGACCTTGCGCCCGCGCTGGGCGATGGCGGTGGCTGCGCCCGCGACGGTAGCGGCGCCGATCGCGCCGCGCATCAGCATCCGGCGGGAGAGGGCGGCGGGTTCGGTCATTCTTCGCTTGCCCGGATGGCGGCGGCGACGCGCTTCACATCGGCTTCGCTGACCGGATCGGCATAGCTGTTGTCGAAATGGGTGCGGACATAGCCGACCACACCGGCGACCTGGCCGGGGGTGAGCATTTCGGAGAACCAGGGCATCCCGCCCTGGCCCTTCATCACAACGGTGATCGGATAGTCCGCCGTTGCCAGTTTCGCATTATGGGCCAGCGCCGGGACGGTGCCGTCGGGCGATCCCTGCGCATGGTCGAGATGGCAGGCGGCGCAGACCTGCTTATAGACCTGCTCGCCATCGGGCAGCGCCAGCTTGACCGGGCGGCCGCCGGGGGAATCCGCCAGCGCGGGGGCCGCGGCCAACGCCGCGAGAGCGCCGAGGCGCAGGAGCCAGCGCCGCATCTCAGGCCGCCTGCGCGTGTTCGTGGATCTGGGTGATCGCGTCCATGCCCGACAGGATCGACCCTTCCATCCAGCCGCCATAATAGCTGGCATGTTCGCCCGCCAGCACCACGCGATTGTCGAGCGTGACGAGAGTCTTGTAATGCGCCTTGCGGTTGTCCTCGCTCCAGGCGGAGGTGCAGCCCAATATCCACGGCACCCGGCTCCAGGGCACGGATACGCCGTTCATAAATTCCTTGCGATATTGCGGGTGGAACACTTCGCCCTGTTTCAGCGCGGTTTCGATCCGCTGCTGCGGCGTCATGCCGGCGAGCTGGAAGCCGGCAAGGTCGCGGGCGAAGGCGCCGAGCAGCACGGCGGGGCCGGTGCCGAACATCCTGTCGTTGGGATAGGATAGCTGGGTGATCGACTGGTCGGTGAAGCTGTGGCCGCCATAGATATTGTCGTCCTCCTCCCAGAAGCGGCGCTTGAATTCGAGGCCGATCTTGACGTGGCCGCCATAGGGCACCGCCTTCATCGCGGCCTTGAGCGCCGGGGACACCTGCATGTCGACCTGGCTGATGATCGAGAGCGGGATGGTGCAGACGCAATAATCGGCGCTGACATCGTGCATCTGCCCGCTGGCGACATCCTTGTAGCTTACCGTCACGCCCTTGTCGGACTGCGCGACCTTCACCGCCTTGGCATTGTAGGTGACGATCTTGCCGATCTTCCTGGCGAAAGCCTTGCCGATCATGTCCATGCCGCCGACTGGCTGGAACATCGTGGTCTGCATCACATAGCTGAAATAGAAGGACATGGCGGTCCAGACCTGCGGGTCGAGCACGTCCTGCAATTTGGCGATCTGCGAGGGGGTGGGCGCGCCGTTGCGGCCGCCGCCGGGCGCCTGGTCGTAGCCGCGCTGGGCGGAGACTTTAAGGCTGCTGGTGTAAGCGAGATTCTTGTCGAGCACGCCCCAGCCGCGTAGCGCCTCCATCAGTTTTTCCTGGTCTTCCGCGGACAGCTTGTCGTCCAGCGCCTTGGCGCTGATCGCCTTGGCCAGCAGTTCGGAGGTGTGGCCCTTGAAGTCGGTCGCGACTTCCTTGTAGCGCATCGGCTTGCCGCCAAAGGCTTCGGTCGAATGGATGAAGCCATTATGGTTGAGCTGGATGAAAGGCTCCAGCGCGACGCCGAACTGGCGACAATAATGGAGCAGCGCCTTGTGATGGTGCGGGATGCGCCAGGGGCCGGGATTGAGGTAATTGCCCGCCGCGAACTGCACCTTCTGCACCGTGCCGTCGCTTTCGGTGAAGCTGTCGCCGCCGCGCAGCGAGTAATTGCGGCCGCCGGGGCGATCCTGAAACTCCAGTATCCTGACCGCATAGCCGGCCTTTTGCAGCTCATAGGCGGCGGCCATGCCGGCAAGGCCCGCGCCCAGGATGAGGACGGAGGCGCCGGGCTTCGCGCCGGTCAGGACCGGCGGGCCGGTGAACTGGGTTTCGGCGGCGTGGCCGAGCGCCGTCATCGCCTGATACATGGCGGCGGCGCCACCGACCTTGCCGATCATGGTCAGGAGGTCGCGGCGGCTGGGTGTGGTGTCGTGCGTCATGAATGTCCCCCCTTGTTGCGCGCATTGCATGGTGCTTAGGGCGCCTTGGCGGCGATCGCCTCGATCTCGACCAGTTGCTGCGGCCGGGCGAGGCCGGCGATCTGGAAGGCGGAGCGGGTCGGCAGGTTGGGCTGGTCGGCGGTGCCGAAGAATTTCTTGTACGCGCGGGTCATGCCGTCGCGGTCCATCTTGCCGCCGAGCCTGGGGTCGCCGACCAGGAAGGCGGTGAGTTTCACGACGTCGCCCATGGTGAGGCCCATGTCGGCCAGTTGCGCCTTCATCCTGGTGAAGATGGAGAGGGTCTGCGCCTCGGTGTCGCCGAAGGCATCGGGGCTTTCGACATCCTTGGGATCGATCGGCGCGCCGGTCGCGCCGGAGAGATAATAGAGCGTGCTGCCGGGCGGGATGATGGCCGCGCTGGCGATCATGGCACCGGGCGCCTGCTTATGTTCGACGGTGGCGGCCCGGGCCGTGGTGAAGATCGGGGCCGAGCTGGCGGCCATGGCGGCCAGCAGGAAGGCGAAACGCGCTTTCATGGACAATCCCCCTATTGATGATGCTATTGGTTGGACGCGATTTCCGAGTCATCAGATGATTTCATCCGATTAGAAGTCGCTCCAAGAAAAAGGGCCGGTCCTTGCCGGACCGGCCCTTCCCTCGTGACGTCGATCAGAATTTGAAGTCGATGCGGGCGTAATAATAGCCGCCCGATGTGCTGTAGGCGCTGTGGCCGTAGGACGCGCTGTAGGAGCCCGAGCCGTTTTCATAGGGCGACACGCCGGGCGCCACCGTCACGCCCTTGAGCAGCTTGGGGATTTCCGGCTTCTTGTTGAACAGGTTGTTGGCGCCGAGCGAGAAGGTGACGGCGTCGGTGAAGTCGTAATTCACTTCCAGATCGGTGATGGCCGCCGCCTTGGCTACGCCGTTGAAGTAGAGCTGGTTGGCGTTCACCCCGTTCACCAGCGCGCCGTCGGCGATCAGGAAACCGCCTTCGGGGATGATGACCGACCCGTTGGCGGAGGAGGTGAAGGCCGGCCGCACCAGGACGCTGGTCTTGCCGTAGAAGGTTTCGCGCACGTTGACCGCGAAACGCCCGCTCTTGAACAGGGCGTTGGCGACGACCTTATAGTCCGGGTTGGCGCGTTCGATATTGCTTTCCGACGCGGCGTTGAACAGCGGATAGCCCAGCTTGTTGTTGGTGATCTTCGTCTTGTTATAGTTGGCGGTCAGCGACAGGTTGAGCTGGCCGAAGTCCAGCGCGACGGGATAGCTGGCCGAGAAGTCGATGCCCCAGGTGCGGGTGTCGACGCCGTTGGTGAAGCTTTGCACGCCGATCGTGCCGCTGCTGAACAAAGAGGGCTCGAGGGTAATGCCCGCCGCGGTCAGGGCCGCCAGAATGTCGGCACCACCCGCTTGCGGCACCCCGTTGAGGATGGCGTTGCGGGCCGCTGTGCCGGTGATCCGATCCTTGATCTTGATCAGATAGCCATCGACCGTGATTGCCAGCTTGGGCACCGGGCGGACGACGAAGCCGGCCGAGAAATTCTTCGACTTTTCCGGTTTCAGCGAATCGAAGCCCAGCAGCGCGGCGGCAGGCGAGCCGGCGGGCAACTGTGCGACGGCGCTGGTCGGGCCGACGTTGATGGTCGAATATTTCTGTTCCTGCAGCGTCGGCGCACGGAAGCCCGTGCTGGCGGTGCCGCGGATCGCGAAGGCGTCCGAGAAGTCGTAGCGGGTCGTGACCTTGCCGATCAGCGTGTCGCCGAAATCGGTATAGTCTTCGTAACGGCCGGCAAAGTCGACGCTCCAGCCATCGGTCGGCTTGGCGATCAGGTTGAGATAGCCTGCCTTGGAGCTGCGCTGGAATTCGCCGGCGTCGCTCGCCTTGTAACCGGGGAAGGACTGGACGCCGGTCTTGTAGGTCGAGATGGAATCGCCGGCGATGATTTCATATTCGTCCTTGCGATATTCGCCGCCGAAGGCGAGCGTGATCGGCGTCGCCATGCCGACATCGAATTCCTTGCGGATGTCGGTGGTGAGCGTGGTCTGGGCGAGTTTGAAACCGCCGTCGTAAGCGCTGTCCGGCGAGTTGGCGACGCCGATCCCGTTTAACTGATTCTGGTAGCTTTCCCGCCAGATTTCACGATGGGCCGACGCTTCGGTCCAGATATCGTCCTTTTGCGACCCATAGGTGCCGGACACATCATAGTTCCAGCCGCCGCCAAATTCGCCCTTGGCGCCGATGGTGAAGCTATATTCGTTTTCGATCACATGCTGGAGCGGGACCATGCCCACGACGCCGGTATTGCCGTAACAAACGCCGGGATCATAAGGGGTGTTGGTGACGTTGCCGCCCGCGTTGATCGCGCCGGTGGCGTCGCTTTCGTAGCAGATGCGCTTGGGATGGCGATAACCCTGCTTCGCCCAACCTTCGCGGCGGCTATAGTCGCCGAAGCTGTAGAGTTCGACGCCGCCGAAATCATAGCCCATATTGTAGAAGGCGACGTTGAGGTTGGTCTTGGGCTGGCCGCCGTTGATGCCCGACAGCGCATCGCCCGCGAGGTTCGACCATTGGGCCGGCGCGTTGGGTTGCAGCGTGCCGTCCTGCTGGGTGACGAGCACTTGGCCCTTGCCGACGGTGGTATAATCCTGGCGGCGGTGGAACAGGGTCAGGTTGAAGAAGCCGTCCTCGCCCAGTTTGAAGCCGACATTGCCCGAGGCGGAGAAGAGTTCGCCTTCGCTGTCATAATATTGACCGCCGGTGACCTTGAACGAGCCGCCTTCATCATTGTCCTTGAGGATGAAATTGAGGACGCCCGCGATCGCATCGGTGCCGTAGACGGCTGCTGCGCCTTCCTGCAACACTTCGACGCGCGAGATGGCGTCGGGCGGGATGACGTCGATGCTGGGCGCGGCAGACCCCTGGAACGCGCCGGAAATCACCTGAAGAATGGCGTTGCCGTGGCGGCGCTTGCCATTGACGAGGACCAGCGTGTGGTTGGGGCTGAGGCCGCGAAGACGGGCCGAGAGCGAGAAGCTGGACAGATCGGTGCCCTGCGTCTGCGCGGTGAAGCCCGGCACCATTTGGGTCAGAACCTGGTTGAGGTTCGGCTGGCCGACATGGCTGATGGCTTCTTCGCTCAGCACCTGAACCGGCGCGGCGGATTCGGCGGCCGAAATGCCGACGGCGCGGGTGCCGGTGACGATGATGGCGGCGCCGTCATCGGTCTGCGGTTCCTGCGGTGCATCCTGCGCGATGGCGCAGGCGGACCAGGACGAAGCCAGAATAAGTGAAAGTTTGAGCGCGGACAGTCGCGTCATTCATGCCCCCTGTTTTTGCATTATGATGACAAGGGGGATGACGGACGGGCTGTGGCAATCCTCTATTGCAGTGCAAAAAAATGCATTAAAACGTAATATTTCTCAATTGTTTCCATGGCAAAAGCCATCGAGGATATTGCGGGGATCGGCGAATCGGCAAGTGACAACTGTGCATCGCCGCCACGCCATTTTGCAATCAACTGGCATGGCGGATTTTTGACTCTGCTTCGTTATGGTTTCATTCAGCCGGTCAGGACGCCATTGCCGCGTCGATCAGCGCCTTGGCCTCCGGGCCTTCCCAATCCATCGCGCCGATCACCCGCACCATTTCCTTGCCCTGGGCGTCATAGATGACGGTGGTGGGCAGCAGGCCGGTGGCATAGTGGAAGCCGAGCTGGTTTTCCGGGTCGGCCCAGGCCTTGAGATGGGGCAGGTCATGTTTGGCGAAGAAGGGCTTGGCGGCCTTCAGCCCCTGATTGTCCTGCGAAATGGTCAGGACGGCGAGGCCCTTGGGCCCATAGGCCGCGGCGATCCGGTCGAGCGTGGGCATTTCCGCGATGCAGGGCGCGCACCAGGTCGCCCAGAGATTGACGAGGATCGGCTTGCCGGCGAAATCCTGGAGCGTCTTTTCGCCGCCACCGGGGTCCTGGAAGGCGAAGTCGGGGGCGGGGGCGCCCGCCTTGCTGCGGTCGAGCCGATAGTCGAAGGCGCCCTCCTTCTTCGTCGCGCCGCCTGTTGCCTCTCCCGACGTGGCGGGAACCTCACCGGGGAGGGCGGCATTGGCTTGCTCCTTCGGCGGCGATTGCCTATCGCAAGCCGCCAGAGCGGCAGGCAGGAGCAGTATCATTAGCGCGCGGAATGACGATATCACGGAAGCAGGCTCCAACAGCATGTGGGGCGGCCGGTTCGCCGCCGGCCCGGCATCGATCATGCGTGAGATAAATGCCTCCATCCCCTTCGACAAGCGATTGTGGAAACAGGATATCGCCGGGTCCAAGGCGCATGTCGCGATGCTCGCCACACAGGGCATCGTTGCGCAGGCCGATGCGGACGCGATTGCAGCGGGACTCGACACCATCGCCGCCGAATATGAAGCGAACGGCGTGCCGGTGAACCTGGACCTGGAAGACATCCATATGGTCACCGAGTCGCGGCTGGCCGAACTGATCGGGCCGGTGGCGGGTCGGCTGCACACCGCGCGCAGCCGCAACGACCAGGTGGCGACCGATTTCCGCTTGTGGGTGCGCGACGCGATCGACGAGGTCGAGGCGGGCTTGCTCGGCCTCCAGCGCGCGCTGGTGGCGCGGGCGGAGGAGAATGTTGATGCGGTGATGCCGGGCTTCACCCATTTGCAGTCGGCGCAGCCGGTGACGCTGGGGCATCATCTGATGGCCTATTATGAGATGGTGCGGCGCGACCGCAGCCGCTTTGCGGACGCGCGCGCGCGGCTGAACGAATGTCCGCTGGGCGCGGCGGCGCTGGCCGGCACCGGCTTCCCGACCGATCGCCATGCGACGGCGGCGGCGCTGGGCTTTGCCAAGCCGACCGACAACAGCCTGGACAGCGTATCGGACCGCGATTTCGCGCTCGACTATCTGATGGCCGCGACCCAGGCGTCGCTGCACCTGTCGCGGCTGGCCGAGGAGTTCATCATCTGGGCAAGCCAGCCCTTCGGCTTCGTGAAATTGCCCGACGCCTATTCGACCGGCAGTTCGATCATGCCGCAGAAGCGCAATCCTGACGCGGCCGAGCTGGTGCGCGGTCATGCCGGGCGGATCATGGGCTGCATGACGGCGCTGTGCGTGACGATGAAGGGGCTGCCGCTCGCCTATTCGAAGGATATGCAGGACGACAAGCCGCCGGTGTTCGAGGCGCACGACCTGCTCGCTTTGTCGATCGCGGCGATGACCGGCATGGTCGGGACGGTGACGTTCCGCACCGACCGGATGCGCGGGCTGGCCGAGAGCGGCTTTGCCACCGCGACCGACCTCGCCGACTGGCTGGTGCGCGAAGGCGGCATTCCCTTCCGCGAGGCGCATCATATCACCGGGCGCGCGGTCGCGGCGGCGGAGGCGGCGGCGGTGCCGCTGGACCAGTTGCCGATCGCGACGCTGAAAGACATCGACGCGCGGATCGACGAACGGGTCTATGCGGTGTTGACGGTGGACGCGTCGGTCGCCAGCCGCCAGAGCCATGGCGGCACGGCGCCTGCCCAGGTGCGGGCGCGGATCGCGCAGGCGAAAGAGGAACTGGCGAAACAGGAGCTGGGATCATGAAGAAGCGGACGCTGGCTGGCCTGTCCCTGATCGCGCTGGCGCTGGCCGGATGCGGGGGGCGCCAGCCGCTGAAACCCGTCAAGGGCCAGAATCTGCCTGCGGTGCCGACGGGCGCTGCGACCGCGCCGACCGCGGCGCAGTTGATGGAACCCTCCATCCAGGCCCGGCCCGAGCGCAATGTGGAATTGCTGACGCAATCCCGGCAGCGGGCCGACGACCCGTTCGACCTGCCGCCCGAAAAGCGGCCGCAATAAGCTTTTAAGGACGCGAAGTTGGACCATTTTGACTATGTGAACGGCGCCATGCAGGTGGAGCAGGTGCCGCTGGACGTGATCGCCGATGCGGTCGGCACGCCCGTCTATGTCTATTCCACCGCGACGCTGGAGCGCCATGTCAGCGTCTTTCGCGACGGGCTGCGCGCGCTCGACAACCCGCTGATCGCCTTTGCGGTGAAGGCCAATCCCAATGGCGCGGTGCTGGCGACGCTGGCGAAGCTGGGGCTGGGCGCGGACGTTGTGTCGGGCGGCGAATTGCTGCGCGCGATCGCCGCGGGCATTCCGGCCGATCGCATCGTCTTTTCGGGTGTCGGCAAGACCGCGCAGGAAATGCGGCTGGCGCTGGAACAGGGCATTTACCAGTTCAATCTGGAGAGCGAGCCGGAAGCCGAGATGCTGTCGGAGGTCGCGCTGTCGATGGGCCTGCGCGCGCCGGTTGCCTATCGCATCAATCCCGATGTCGACGCGGGCACCCATGCCAAGATTTCGACCGGCAAGTCGGAAAACAAGTTCGGCATCCCCTACACCCATGCGCTGGAATCCTATGCCGCCGCGCGCGATCTGCCGGGCCTGGACGTGCAGGGCGTCGCCGTCCATATCGGCAGCCAGTTGACCGACCTCGCCCCGCTGGAGGCCGCCTTCACCAAGGTCGGCGCGCTGATCGAGCAATTGCGGGCGGCGGGGCATGACATTCGCACCGCCGATCTGGGCGGTGGCCTTGGCGTGCCCTATGATCCCTCCCAGCCTTTGCCGCCCAGCCCCGCCGATTATGGTGCGATGGTGTGCCGGGTGACGCAGGGCTGGCCGGTGCGGTTGATGTTCGAGCCGGGCCGGGTGATCGTGGGCAATGCCGGCGCTTTGCTGTCGCGCGTGGTGCGGGTGAAGCAGGGCGCGCAGGCGCCCTTCGTGATCGTCGATGCGGCGATGAACGACCTGATGCGACCCAGCCTCTACGACGCCTGGCACGATATCCGCGCGGTGAAGCCGGCGGGGACGCGCGAAACCGCCAATGTCGTGGGGCCGGTGTGCGAGACGGGCGACACCTTCGCCATGCATCGCGACATGGACGTGGTGCAGGCGGGCGACCTGGTCGCCTTCATGACGGCGGGGGCCTATGGCGCGACCATGGCGGGCACCTACAATAGCCGTCCGCTGACCCCTGAAGTGCTGGTGTCGGGCGACCAATGGGCGGTGGTGCGCGCGCGGCCGCCGGTCGAGACGCTGATCGAAGCGGACATCATCCCGGACTGGGTCGGCCGCTGATGCACAGCCTGCCCGTCTTCCTGCGGCTGACGGGCAGGCCGGTGATCCTGACGGGCGAGGGCGAGGCGGCGGACGCCAAGCGCCGGCTGCTGGAACGGGCGGGCGCGATCGTCGTGGGCGAGAGCGATCCCGACGCCCGGGTCGCGATCGTGGCGGACGGGGACGCGGCGACCGTGACGCGGCTGCGCGCGCGGGGCGTGCTGGTCAATGCGACCGACACGCCGGACCTGTGCGATTTCACCCTGCCGGCGATCGTGGACCGCGATCCGGTGCTGATCGCGATCGGCACCGGCGGCGCTTCGGCGGGGCTGGCCAAGGCGTTGCGGCAGCGGCTGGAGGCGATGCTGCCGGCGCGGCTGGGGGCGTTGGCGACGGCGCTGTACGCGGCGCGGGCGGTGATCCGGGCGCGCTGGCCGGAGGCGGATGCGCGGCGGCGGGCGATCGATGCGGGGCTGGTCCCCGGCGGCGCGATCGATCCGCTGCGCGACGGGGCGGCCGATGGCGTGCCGGGCTGGCTGGCGGGGGAAGGCGCGGCGACGCCGTCGCGGCTGGAGGCGATCCGGCTGCTGTCGGGCGATCCCGACGATCTGACATTGCGGGCGGCGCGGCTGCTGGGGGAAGCGGACCGGGTCTATCATCATCCGGCGGTGGCGCCGGCCATATTGGATCGCGCGCGGGCGGATGCGGCGCGGATCGTCACCCAGGCGCCGCCTGCGATGGCGGGGGACGGCCTGTCGCTATGGCTGGAGCTGGATCAGCCCTGAGCGGCGTGGAGCCGTTCGACCTCGTCATGCAGCGCCTGGATCGAGCAGACGAGGCGGGCGCGATCGAGCTGCATTTCGCGCAGCGCTTCGCGGGTTTCGCCCAGTTCCACAGCGCGGCGGGCGATGCGGGCGTCGAGTTCGGCATTGTGGCGGGTGAGGGCGCCGAGCTGTTCCGCGCGCTGGCACAGATGGCGCAGACGGGCGTCGAGAACGTCGAAGTCGAAGGGCTTGACGACATGGTCGTCAGCGCCGGCGGCGAGCGCCTCCACCGTGGACTGGCTGTCGAGCCGCCCGGCGATCATCACGAAACAGGCGTTGCCGGCCAGATTGGCGGCGCGGATCTTTTGCATCATGCCGACCGCCGGCAGCATCGTCAGGCCCATGTCGACCAGGATGATATCGACCGGGCGGGTGACCAGCAGGTTGAGGGCGATGAAGCCGTTTTCGGCCAGCACCACGTCATAATTGAGGTGCGACAGGCGGCGGGCGACGACCGCGCGCGCGGTAGGATTTTCATCGACCAGCAGCAGGCGCAGGCGGCGGGGGGAGCGCAAGGCTTCGGCTGCGCCGTCGAGTTCGCCGTGGCGGATGCGGTTGCGCTTGAAGATCGGCATGTCGTCCCACTTTTCCCGATTCTGGCCTGATGGGAAAAGGATAGGAACCGCGCCCGAAGAAATGGTTAACGCGCGGAGGTGCGATTAATTCGATTTAATTGGTTCGGTGCGGTCGCGCGCCATAGCCTCTCCCCGACATCAACGGAGGAGATCGTCATGTCCGAACAGATCACACAGCTTGCCATCGACGATATTGCGGACCTGCAGGACGGCGCCAGCCTGTTCGGGCTGGAGGATCGCGACGCGCTGGAAATCAGCGTGATGGACGTGGTGATCGCGGTGATCGTGCGGCCGTGATCCCGGCGGCGCTGGCCGCGGCGGTCGATGCGGCCGAGGCCGCGCCGCTCGATCGGGCGGTGGCGCTGATCCGGCCGTTCATGACGGACATTGGCTGGTTCGAGGCGTTGCTGGCGGCGGAGATACAGGCGATGGCGGGCGACCCTCGCTACCTGCCGGGCTTTCGCGCCAGTCGCCAGGGCGGCGCGCGCCATCTGGTGCTGGCGCGGACAGAGCGGATATGGCTGACCGCGAGCCTGCTGGATGGGGGGCAGGCACCCTCCGACAGGGTGCATTTTTCCGGGCGCCTAAGCTTGTGCCGGCCGTTGAACGGACCGCTGGCGGGCGACGCCTGGCGGCTGGAGGGCGAACGGGCGGTGGTGGTCGGCACGCGGTCCTGCGCGGCGGGGGCCACGATCGAACTGGACGAGCGGCGCGAGGCGCTGTGCCTGCGGCCGGCCGACGCGCCGCTGATGCTGCTGCGGGCGCAAATCGCGCCGGTCGGGCCGGTGCAGGCGCGCATCCATGACCGCAGCGACGGGCGGGCGATCGCCAGCGCGCAGGCGGACGAAGCTCATGCCCGCACGCTGATGCTGTTGTCGCTGCTGCGGCTACAGGGGCGGCGCGATGCCGCCGGGCAGTTCGCGCAGGCGCTGGACGCGCCGCTGCCGGGCCAGCGCTGGGCGGTGATGCGGGAATATCTGGCGCTCGATACGCAGCGCGCGCTGCCGGCGTTGCGGGCCATGGCGAGGCGGGAGGCCGATGCGACGGTGCGGGGGCTGGCGGCGCGGACGCTGCGGCAGGTGGAGGGCGAACCATGCCCCGCCTGATCGTGCCGCCGGAGGACGGTGCGACCATCGATCTGGAGGCGCTGATCGACTGGTGCGAGAGCGCGGCCTTCGACCCCGGATGCGAAGAGGGGCTGGCGGAAGCTGCGCCGATGCTGCGCGCGCTGTCGCGCAACCGCGATTTCCTGTCGGAGCTGGCGGTGGCGGAGCTGAAGGATCGCTGCGCCGGGCAGAGGCGGGTCAATCCCTATTCGGCGCAAGTGCTGCTGCTCCATCCGCCGACCGACCGCTATGTGCTGCGTGCCGCCTTCTGGCCGGCGGAACGCGACCATGTGGTGCGGATGAGCGGCGCGTCGGCGTTCCTTTATCATGTGCCGCACGACCATAGTTTCGACTTCCTGACCGTGGGCTATCTGGGGCCGGGATATGCGTCCGACTATTATGACTATGACCCCGCCGATGTGGCCGGGGCGGACGGGGAGGCAGTGGCGCTGCGCTTCGTCGAGCGCAGTTGCCTGTCGGAAGGCAAGATGCTGCTCTACCGCGCCAATCGCGATGTCCATGCGCAATTGCCGGCGGAGTCGCTGTCGGTGTCGCTCAACATATTGGCCAGCGCGCCCGACCAGGGGTGGCGGCGTCAATATCGGTTCGACACGGCGCGCGGCGTGATCGCCCAATGCATGACGGCGGCGAGCGCTCAACTGCTTCTGGAACTGGCGGTCGGATGCGGCAGCGGCGATGCGATCGACTTGGCGCATGATTTTGCCGCGCGCCACCCGGTCGACGCGATGCGCTGGACCGCCTGGCGCACGATCGGCGCAGGGCTGGCGGATGCCGCCGCGCGGCTGGCCCATGCCGAGCAGGGCGCACGGAGCGGCAGTCCGCTGCTCCGTCGTGCGGGCGAGGCTGCGTTGCGAAACATCCATAACGGATATGAAATGGCTTGTTTTTGACCCCCTCCGCAGGTGGGATGTGGATGACGAGGATATGGCGGGCCAGATGTGGGCAGACGGGTGGAATGCCATGGCATGGGGCCGGATTTCGCGCCGGTCGCGCGGGCGCTGAGCGCGCGCGGCCTTGAATTGGCGATCCGGCCGGGGCGGGACCAGTCGCCGCTGGTGCGCGTGGGCGACGCGACCATATTGTGGCAGGGGATAGACGATCCGGCCGCCCGCGCTCGCGCGCTGGAGGAGGGGATGCAGGAGGTGGTCGGCCCCTGGATGCACGAGGCGGAAACGGTCGCCCGGATCATCCGTCTGGCCGATGCCGAACAGCCCCGGTTGCGGCTGGGCGAGTTGACGATCCGGCTGGTCGACCGGCGGGTGGAGCGTAACGGCCGGCCGATCCCGCTGCTGGCGCGGGAATATGCGCTGCTGCTGCATCTGGCGCGGCGGCCGGGTCAAGCGGTGAGCCGGACGGAGTTGTTACGCGCGGTCTGGCGGCTGGACTTCGACCCCGGCACCAACAGCGTCGAGGTGCATATGTCGCGGCTGCGCGGCAAGCTGGATCGCGGGTTCGCCGTGACGATGCTGCATACGGTGAAGGGGCGCGGCTACGCGCTGTGCCCGGACGGGCGTTGGCCCGACACCGCCTGACGTCCTGATGTCAGACGGGCGGCGCGTCCGGCGGAAGCGAAGGCCCGGACAGAGGCGCATAGGCGCGCAGGAAGATGTCGACAGCGAAGGCCGCGTCGGCGGCGATTTCATTGGGGGCGGGACGGTCGATCCGGCCAATCAGCATTTGCTGGTGACAGCCGGACATCGACAGCGACATCAGCGCGCGTGCGGCATCGATCGGATCGGCCATCCGCAACTGGCCGCGCGTCATTGCGCCATGCAGGAAGTCGGCCAGCAGCAGGCGGGTATTCTGTGGCGCGAGATCGAAGAAAATCCGGCTTAGATCCGGGAAGCGGCGCCCCTGCGCGACGATCAGCCGATGCAGGGCGCTGGCGTCTGGCGAGGTTATTTTCTCGATCAGGCTGCGGCAAGCGCTCTGCAAGGTCGGCTCCAGCGCGCCGTCTGGATCGAGAATCTGCGATAGCCGGCCCTGATAGGCCTTGGCTGCCCGCTCGACCACGGCGGCGAACAGCGCTTCCTTCGAAGGGAAGTAGTTCCACAAGGTGCCCTTCGATCCGCCCAGTTCCGCGGCGATCCCCGACATGGTGGTGTCGGCGAAGCCATGTTCGAGGAAATAGGTCTGCGCCACGGTCAGGATCGCGTCGCGTCGATCCTGGCGGCGGGCCTCCCTTCTGCTGGGAATCACAGGCGTATCGGGCGTTGTCATAAAATCGTACCATAGAGTACGCTATTTCGGTTGACAAGGCCGGGCGGGGGCGGCAAGTGCAATTTTCATACTAGGTGGTACGGTTAGATATGTCCGTGAGTCGCATTGCCCTGGCCGCCCGCACGGGAGGCATGGCTTCTTCCCTTCTGCTATTGGCGGCCTGCGCCGCGGTCCCCGATCTGGGCGCTAAGCCCGAGCTGCGCACCCCTGCGGCCGTCGCGGCGGAGCGCAGCCTGGCTGCCGCGCCGGTGGCATGGCCGGGCGACGGCTGGTGGAGCGCCTATGGCGATCCGCAACTGGATGCGCTGATCGCCGAAGGGTTGCGCGCGTCGCCCGACGTCGCCGCGGCCGGCGCCCGTTTCCGCAAGGCGGCGGGCATGGCGCAGCAGGCGGGCGCGGCCTTGCTGCCGTCGGTCGATCTGGAGGCGAGCGGCGCTGCGACCAAGCAAAGCTATAATATGGGTCAGCCCCGGAATTTCGTGCCGAAAGGCTGGCTGGGCACAGGGCGCGTGGCGCTGGACATGGGCTTCGACCTCGACCTGTGGGGCAGGAACAAGGCCGCGTTGGCCGCGGCCACCTCCGAAACCCGGGCGGCGCAGATCGACGCGCAGCAGGCACGGCTCGCGCTGACGACGGCGATCGCCGACGCCTATGCCGATCTGGCGCGGCTGCATGACGAAGCGGATATCGCGCAGCGCACGCTCGACATCCGGATGGCGAGCCAGAAGCTGGTCGCCGACCGGCGGGACAATGGCCTGGAAACGCGCGGCAGCGTGCGGCAGGCGGACGCGACCGTATCGTCCGCCCGCGCGCAGCTGGCCGCCGCGACCATGGCGATCGAATTGCGGCAGCATCAGATCGCGGCGCTGATCGGCGCAGGACCGGACCGGGGGCTTTCGATTGCCCGGCCGAAGATCGGCGCGCTGGCGCCGCTGGGCCTGCCCACCGATGTCACCACCAATCTGGTCGCCCGCCGTCCCGACATCGCCGCCGCGCTGGCCCGCACCGAAGCGGCGGCCAAACGGATCAAGGTGGCCCATGCCGATTTCTTTCCCGCGTTGCGGCTGAGCGCGCTGATCGGCGTGCAGTCGCTGGGCTATGACACGGTGTTCAGCGGCACGTCGGCGACCGGTACGCCCAAGCCCTTCATCAACAGCCTGTTCGACAAGGGATCGCTGTTCGGCACGGTCGGTCCGGCGATCAGCCTGCCGATCTTCCATGGCGGGGCCTTGCAGGGCCAGTATCGCGGGGCGCGTGCCACCTATGACGAGGCGGTCGCGTCCTACGACAAGACCGTGCTGGCCGCCTATCAGGAGGTGGCCGACGCCGTCACCACGCGCAAGACGCTGGACCAGCGGCTGGTCGATGCCCGCGCGGCGGTCGCCGCATCGGAGGACGCCTATGGCATCGCCCAGAAACGCTATAAGGGCGGGCTGTCCACCTATCTCGACGTGTTGAATGTCGAGGACCAACTGCTCGGCGCGCGCCAGTCTCTCGCAGGGCTGGAGGCGAGCGCCTTCTCGACCGATATTGCTCTCATCCGTGCGCTGGGCGGCGGCTTCGCCGCCAGCGACTTCCAGTCCAAGGACAAGCCCCATGGCTGACGCCAATCCGCAAACCCCAGCGCCCGACAGCGACGATATGCAGCAGGAAGGCCGCCAGTCGGCGCGCAAGACATGGCTGATCCGGCTTGGCCTGGTCGTCATCGTCGGCGGGCTGTTGTGGGGTGTCTGGTATCTGCTGGTCGGCCGCACCCATGTCGCCACCGACAATGCCTATGTGAATGCCGAAATGGCGCAGGTGACGCCGCTGACGTCGGCGCAGGCGACTGAGGTGCTGGTCAGCGACACCCAACAGGTCAAGCGCGGCGACATATTGGTGAAGCTGGACCCGACCGACGCGAAGATCGCGGTGGCGCAGGCCGAAGCCGACCTGGCCGAAGCCAGGCGTCGTTTCCGCCAGACCGCGGCGACCAGCACGTCGCTGGCGGCGCAGGTGGATGCGCGCGGCGCGGATATCGTGCAGGCGCGCGCGCAGATGGCGACCGCCCAGGCCGACTTCGACAAGGCGCGGATCGACCTGCAACGGCGCGAGGCGCTGGTGGGCGATGGCGCGGTGTCGGGCGATGAAGTGACCGGCGCGCGCAAGGCCTATGCCTCCGCGCGGGCGGCGCTGGACCTGGCCCGCGCCGGCGTCCAGACAGCGCAGGCGACCCGCAGCGCTGCCAGCGGGCAACTGGCGGCCAATGATGCGCTGGTGCGCGGATCGACGGTCGATACCGACCCGGCGGTGATGGCGGCGCAGGCCAAGCTCGATTCGGCGAAGCTAAACCTCGACCGCGCGGTCATCCGCGCGCCGATCGATGGCGTCGTCACCAAGCGGCAGGTGCAGGTGGGCCAGCGCGTGGCGCAGGGTAGCCCGATCATGAGCATCGTCCCGCTCGCCCAGGTCTATGTCGACGCCAATTTCAAGGAGCGGCAACTGCGCGGCGTGACCGTCGGCATGCCCGCCAAGGTGACGTCCGACCTCTATGGCAGCGACGTCGTCTATCATGGCAAGGTCGTCGGCTTTTCCGGCGGCACCGGATCGTCCATGTCGCTGATCCCGGCGCAGAATGCGACCGGCAACTGGATCAAGGTGGTGCAGCGCCTGCCGCTGCGGATCGCGCTCGACCCCAAGGAACTGGCCGCGCATCCGCTGCGCGTCGGCCTGTCCATGGATGTCGAGATCGACCTGTCCGACAAGTAGGGCGAGATTGAGGAAGGTTCGGGCGATGAGCAGCGACGACGATATCTTCTCGCGGCTCTCGCCGCGCACCCGGACCCTGGCGGGACTGGTGCTGGCCATGAGCAATTTCATGGTTGTGCTGGACCTGACCATCGCCAATGTCTCGGTGCCGCACATTGCGGGCAATCTTGGCATATCGCCCGACCAGGGGACGTGGATCATCACATCCTATGCGGTGGCGGAGGCCATTTGCGTGCCGCTGACCGGCTGGCTGGCGCAGCGTTTCGGCGTGGTGAAGATGTTCACCTTCGCGATGGTCGGGTTCGGCATCTTCTCGCTGCTGTGCGGCATGTCGATGACCCTGGGCATGATCGTCGCCTGCCGCATCGGCCAGGGCATTTGCGGCGGGCCGATCATGCCGATGTCGCAGACGCTGCTGATGCGCATCTTCCCGCCGGAGGCGCGACCCCGCGCCATGGGCCTGTGGGCGATGACGACGCTGCTCGGCCCGGCGATGGGTCCGATCATCGGCGGTTATATCAGCGACAATTGGAGCTGGCACTGGATCTTCTTCATCAACCTGCCGATCGCGGTGATGTGCGTCTTTGCCGCGCAGGCGCTGCTGCGGCCGGTGGAGACCGACACGGCCAAGGTGCCGATCGACAAGATGGGCCTGTTCCTGCTGGTCTTCTGGATCGGTTGCCTGCAGGTCATGCTGGACATCGGTCGCGATCATGACTGGTTCGCCGATCCGATGATCGTCATTCTGGGCGTGCTGGCGGTGATCGGCTTCTTCGCCTTCATCATCTGGGAACTGACGGAGGAGCATCCGGTCGTCGATCTGCGGGTGTTCCGCCATATCGGCTTCACCTCCGGCGTGTTTTCGCTGGCGCTGTGCTTCGGCGCCTATTTTTCGGGCATCGTCATCATCCCCCAATGGTTGCAGATGACGCAGGGCTATACCGCCACCTGGGCTGGCATCCTGACCGCCTTCACCGCCATGGCGGCGCTGATGACCGCCCCTGTCGCCGCGCGTTTCGTGGGGAAGGTCGATCCGCGGCTGATGATTTCAGGCGCGGTCTTCTGGCTGGGGCTGATGACATTGTGGCGCGCGCACTGGACCAGCGGCATTGATTTCTGGACGATGGCGGCGCCGCAATTCATCCAGGGCTTCGCGATGCCCTTCTTCATGATTCCGCTGACCACGCTGACGCTGGGATCCGTGCTGCCGAGCGAAACGGCGTCGGCGGCGGGTCTCCAGAATTTCGTCCGCACCATGGCGATCGCGATCGCGACCTCGCTGGTGCTGACCGGCTGGAGCGATTCGCAGCGCGTGTCGCGCAACGAGCTGGCAAGCGTCTTGCAACCGGCCGATGCGCAGGCGCAGTTGGGCGGCCTGGGCTTTTCCACCGAGCAGATCCGCCAGACCATCTCCAATATCGTGGAGCAGGAGGCGATCGTGACGGCGGTCGACCATATCTTCTTCATCTCAGCGCTGATTCTGTTCGGCGCCGCGATCATCGTCTGGCTCGCGCCGCGTCCGACCGGGCCTGTGGACACCTCCGCCGCCCATTGAGCCTCAGCGCAGCGGCAGGGCGATCCGCCGCGTGATGCCGATCGCCTCGAGGAAGGCGGGGTCGTGGCTGACGACGAGCAGCGCGCCATCATAGGCGGTGAGGCCCTGTTCGATCGCGGCGATCGAATCGAGGTCGAGATGGTTGGTCGGCTCGTCCAGCAGCAGCAGCGGGGGCAACGTCTCTCCGCCCAGTACGCAGGCGAGCGCGGCGCGCAGCCTCTGCCCGCCGCTCAGGCTTTCCACCCGTTGCAGCGCCAGGTCGGCGCGGAAGCGGAAGCGGGCGAGCGCGGCATGGACGGCGTTGCGGGAGGCGCCGGGATGCAGGCGTGCGAAATTGTCGGCAATGCTGGCATCGGCATCGAGCAGGCTGGCGTCCTGATCGAGCAGGGCGTAGTCGGCGGAGCGATGGATGCGGCCCGACAGTGGCGCGAGGTGGCCCGCGATCAGGTGCAGCAGGGTCGATTTGCCGACGCCATTGGGGCCTGTAATGGCGATTCGCTCCGGTCCGGCGATGGTCAGGCTGAGATCGCGTAGCGGTGGGTTGACGGGATTATGGCCGGCCGTGACCGCTTCCAGCGTCAGCAGCATACGGCCGGTCGGGACATTGGCGGAAGGCAGGGAGACACGCAGCGGATCGAGTATTTCGATTCGGGCGCGCGCTTCGGTCATCGCCACCTGCGCTTCCGCGCGCTGCTGATCGGCGCGGCGGGCCGCGTCTCCGCTCGATTGTTCGGCCTGCTGCTTGCGCTTGCCCAGCAGGATGCGTGGCATACCGCCCTTCGCCGCCTGCCGCGCGCCCGCGCCGTCGCGGCGCTGCTGACGCTCGGTCGCGAGCTGCGTCCTGCGGGCGAGGTCGGACGCCTGCCGCTGCGCCTGGTCGAGTGCATGATGGGCGGCTGCCAGCTCGATATCCTTGCGCGCGCGCCAGGCCGACCAGTTGCCGCCATGGCGCGTGATGCCGAGGCTGGTCAGTTCGGCGATCGCATCCATCGTCTCCAGCAGCGCGCGGTCGTGGCTGACGATGATCGCTCCGCCGCGCCAGCGGCCGAGCAGGGTGATGAGCGCGTTGCGACCGTCGGCGTCGAGATGGTTGGTCGGCTCGTCCAGAATGAGCCAGTCGGGCCGGGCGAAAAGGGCGGCGGCGAGCGCGGCGCGGGTGTGCTGGCCACCGGACAGGTGCGCCAGTGATGTGGCGGGATCGGCCTCAAGCCCCACCTCCGCCAGGGCGTCGGCAAGGCGGCCCGGCAGGGTCCAGTCGCACTGGTCGAGGTCGTCCATCGTCGCCGCGCCCGCGTCCGCCCGATCGAGCAGCGCCAGGGATGCGCTGACGCCAAACAGATCGGCGATGGTCCGGCCGGGGTCGGCGTCGCGCGCCTGGCGCAGGGTCGCGACAGCGCCGGTGACGCTGATCTGCCCCTTCGCAGGTGTTCGATCGCCTGCGATGAGTGCGAGCAACGTCGATTTGCCGACGCCGTTGCGGCCGATCAGGCCGATGCGTTCTGGGATGAAGCGGAAGTCCAGGCCGGAAAGGACGGGCGTTCCGTCAGGCGTGGACCAGCAGAGATTCGAAAGAGTGATGGCAGGCATGAACGGCTTTCCTGAAGGCAGAGCGGGTGGGCTGTGCGGTCAGGGCGATGTTCATGGCGGCGGTCCTCGTCGGTGAGGCGATCATGGCGGAAAGTCGCAAGCTTTTCGCGCATCGCAGATGTGAAGCTCGACCCTTAGCAGCAAATGCCCTTGCCGGACAGGGGGTGGGACAGGCTTAGACGCTGGTCAGCGCGGACCGCCGTCGCGGGAGAGGTTCGCCAGATCCTCCGGCCGGTTGACGTTCGGGAGGACGAGGCCGGGCATCGCCACCATGCGCGCGCCGATGCGGGCGAGCCAGCCGTGGATGGAGCGGTTGTTATCCTCCGCCAGATGGGCGTCGAGTTGCGGCGACAGCGTCGCAGGCCACCAGCCGAGCAGTTGCTGTCCTTTCAGGATGGCGGCGCCCTCGCCGATCAGGGCGGCGGGCAGGGCGGCGGGGTATAAGGGCATGTCGCAGCCGGTGGTCAGCACCCCGGCGAAGCCATGGTCCAGCGCGTGATGGAGCGCCGCGTTCAATCCGCCGAGCGGCCCCATGTCGGGCGCGGGGCGATCCGGCAGGCCGCCTTCCCGGCCGCAAATGACGACCGTCGCGACATGGGGGGCAAGGCCGGCCATCGCATGATCGATCAGGGTGCGGCCGTCGGCCATGCGGGCCAGCGCCTTGTCGCTGCCGAAGCGGCTGGAGCGGCCGCCGGCCAATATGGCGCCCAAAATCCGTCCTTCGTGCATCGCTTGATAGCTCTCCTCTATAAAGCCTATAGCAGAATCAATGCAGACCCGCCTCGTCGAATATTTTCTGGCGCTGGAGCGCGAAGGCCATTTTGCCCGCGCCGCGGCGCATTGCAATGTGTCCCAGCCGACCCTGTCGGCGGGGATCGCCACGCTGGAGGCGCAACTGGGCAAGCGGCTGATCCGGCGCGACCGCAAATATGGCGGGCTGACGGCGGAGGGGGATGCGATCTTGCCCTGGGCGCGACAACTGGTCGCGGCGGCCGAAGCGCTGGGGCAGGCGGCGGAGACGGCGCGCGGGCCTTTGAAAGGCGAGTTGCGGTTGGGCGCGATACCCGCGGCGATGCCCGCCATCGGCTGCCTGGTCGCGGCGATGCAGGCGCGGCATCCCGGCCTCAACGTGTCGATCCGGGCGTTGACGTCGCGCCAGATCGAGCGGGAACTGGCGGCGTTCGAGCTGGATGCGGGGCTGACCTATCTGGATTTCGAGCCGCCCGCCCATGCGCTGTCGGTGCCGCTCTATGTCGAGCGGACGATGCTGGTGAGCGCGGTGGGCGGCGTGGCGGTGCCCGATCCGCTCGACTGGACGACGCTGGCGGGCCTGCCGCTCTGCCTGCTGCATCAGGGGATGCAGAACCGGCGGATTCTCGACGCGCGGCTGGCCGAGCGGGGGCTGGCGCTGCGGCCGCTGGTGACGGCGGACAGCTATGTCGCGCTGCTGGGGCTGGTGCAGCAGGGGCGGCTCTGTTCGATCATTCCCGACAGCCATGCGGCCTTGCTCGACGGGCTGAACTGGGCGCGGACCCATGCCATGCCGGAAACGGACGAGGGCAGCCGGGTCGGCGTGATCGTATCCGACAGCGCACCGATGGGGCCGTTGGCGCAGGCGGTGCTGGGGGTCGCGCGCGACCTGCGCCTGCCATCGGGCTTCCGGATTTCCTGATAGGGTTTTTCTATCAAAGATGGACGACTTCGATTTGACCCGCTGACGGCCGGGGCGCAGGATCGCACCCAAAATCGGGCCAGAAGGCAGGGTAGAAATGGAAGAATTTATCGGCGCATGGACTGCGCGCCATGGCGCGACGCGCGACCGGCTATTGCCGCTGCTGCACGCGATGCAGGAAGAGGCCGGCCATATCGACGATGCTTGGGTGCCGGCGATCGCCAAGGCGCTGAACCTCAGCCGCGCGGATGTGCATGGGGTCGTCACCTTCTATCATGATTTTCGGCGGGTCGCGCCGGGGCGGCATGTGGTGAAGCTGTGCCGGGCGGAAAGCTGCCAGGCGCGCGGCGGTGCGGCGATCGAGGCGGCGGCGGCGCGACGGCTGGGCGTGGTGATGGGCGAGACGCGGGGCGACGGGCAGGTGGCGCTGGAGCCGGTCTATTGCCTGGGTCTGTGCGCGATCGGCCCCAATGCGCTGGTCGACGGGCGGCCGGTGGCGCGGATCGATGCGGCCGCGCTGGAGCGGATCGCGCTGGAGGTGGCGGCATGATGCGCGTGTTTATCAGCCGCGACATGGCGTCGGTCGCGCTGGGCGCGGACGATGTGGCGCGCGCCTTTGCACAGGCCGGGTGCGAGGTGGTGCGGACCGGGTCGCGCGGGCTGTTCAGCATCGAGCCACTGGTCGAGGTGGACACGGACGCGGGGCGGATCGGATTCGGGCCGGTCGGGCCGGATGATGTGGCGGCGGTGCTGGAGGGCAGCCATGCTTCGCGGCTGGGGCCAGTGGCGGAACTGCCCTTCTTCGCCGGGCAGCAGCGTTTCACCTTTGCGCGGTGCGGTGTGATCGATCCGCTGAGCCTGACCGACTATGCCGCGCAGGACGGCTGGGTTGGGTTGGAGAAGGCGCGGGCGCAGGCACCACAGGCCGTGGTGGATACGGTCAAAGGGTCGGGCCTGCGCGGGCGCGGCGGGGCGGGTTTCCCGACCGGGATCAAGTGGCAGACGGTGCTGGACGCGCCTGCTGACGAGAAGTTTATCGTCTGCAACGCCGACGAGGGCGACAGCGGCACCTTCGCCGACCGGATGCTGATGGAGGGCGATCCCTATTGCCTGATCGAGGGGATGGCGATTGCCGCTCACGCGGTCGGCGCGCGGCATGGCTATATCTATATCCGCTCCGAATATCCCTTTTGCATCGCGACGATGCGCGCGGCGATCGAGGCGTCGGCGCACATCGTCGCGCCCTTCACGCTGGAGGTGCGCGAGGGGGCGGGCGCCTATGTCTGCGGCGAGGAAACGGCGCTGCTCGATTCGATCGAGGGCAAGCGCGGACAGGTGCGCGCCAAGCCGCCTTTGCCGGCGCTCCAGGGGCTGTTCGGGCGGCCGACCGTCATCAACAATGTGCTGTCGCTGGCGGCCGTGCCGTTCATCCTAAGCGAAGGTGCGGAGGCCTATGCGGCGGTCGGGTTCGGGCGGTCGCGGGGCACGATGCCGGTGCAACTGGCGGGCAATGTCAAGCATGGCGGGCTGTACGAGATCGGCTTCGGGATCACGCTGGGCGAACTGGTGAACGAGATTGGTGGCGGCACGGCGAGCGGGCGACCGGTGCGGGCGGTGCAGGTGGGCGGACCTTTGGGCGCCTATTTCCCGCCCGGCATGTTCCATCTGCCGTTCGATTATGAAGCCTTTGCGCAGGCTGGCGGGCTGATCGGCCATGCCGGGATCACGGTTTTCGACGATAGCGTGGACATGGCGCATATGGCGCGCTTCGCGATGGAATTCTGTGGGGCGGAGAGTTGCGGCAAATGCACGCCCTGCCGGATCGGATCGACGCGCGGGGTGGAGATTATGGATCGAATCATTGCGCAACGGCCGGGGGGTGAAGAGAAGAAAGATCCCGGCCTTCGCTGGGATGACGGGGGGTTGGGGAAGGCGCTATATTCTCGCTCTCCATCCCGGATCGATGTGTCGATCGAGGGGCAGACGGCTTTGCTGCGCGATCTGGCCGATACGATGAAATATGGGTCGCTATGTGCGTTGGGGGGCTTCACCCCCTATCCGGTGCTGAGCGCGCTCGACTATTTCCCCGAGGATTTCGGTGCGCCTGCACCCATCAAGGAGGCAGCGGAATGAGCTTCAATCGCGAAACCGATCATGGCACGCCGCCGGCGCTCGCCACGGGCAAGTCCGTCACCCTGACCATCGACGGGCAGAGCGTGACCCTGCCCGAAGGCACCAGCATCATGCGCGCGGCGTCGCTGACAGGCGGGTCGATCCCCAAGCTGTGCGCGACCGACAGTGTCGAGAGTTTCGGGTCGTGTCGCCTCTGCCTGGTCGAGGTGGAGGGGCGTAACGGCTATCCCGCATCCTGCACCACGCCGGTGACGGACGGCATGGTGGTGCGGACGCAGACCGACCGGCTGAAGCAATTGCGGCGCGGGGTGATGGAACTGTATATCTCCGACCATCCGCTCGATTGCCTGACCTGCGGTGCGAACGGGGACTGCGAATTGCAGGATCAGGCGGGCGCGGTGGGCCTGCGCGACGTGCGCTATGGCTATGACGGCGCAACCAATATGGGGCAGGTAAAGGACCAGTCGAACCCCTATTTCGATTTCGATCCCAGCAAATGCATCGTCTGTTCGCGCTGCGTGCGCGCCTGCGAGGAAGTGCAGGGCACGTTCGCGTTGACGATCGAGAATAAGGGTTTCGAGTCCAAAGTGTCACCGTCGCAGGGCGAGGATTTCCTCGGCTCCGAATGCGTGTCCTGCGGCGCGTGCGTGCAGGCCTGCCCGACCGCGAGCCTGATCGAAAAGGCGGTGGTGGAGATCGGCACGCCCGACCGCGCCGTCGTCACCACCTGCGCCTATTGCGGCGTCGGCTGCACCTTCCGCGCGGAAATGCGGGGCGAGGAGCTGGTGCGGATGGTGCCGTGGAAGGACGGCAAGGCCAATCGCGGCCATAGCTGCGTCAAGGGCCGCTTCGCCTGGGGTTATGCGCAGCATCAGGACCGGATATTGAATCCGATGATCCGCGGGTCGGTCAGCGAGCCGTGGCGCGAAGTGTCCTGGGACGAGGCGATCGCCTATACCGCGCGCGAGTTTCGCCGGATTCAGGCGAAATATGGGACGCGCAGCATCGGCGGGATTACGTCGAGCCGTTGCACCAATGAGGAAACCTTCCTTGTCCAGAAGCTGATCCGGCAGGGGTTCGGCAATAATAATGTCGATACCTGCGCGCGCGTCTGCCACTCGCCGACCGGCTATGGTTTGAGCCAGACTTTCGGCACGTCGGCGGGGACGCAGGATTTCGACAGCGTCATGGCCGCGGACGTGATCCTCGTCATCGGCGCCAATCCGACCGATGGGCATCCGGTCTTCGCCAGTCGCATGAAGAAGCGCTTGCGGCAGGGCGCGAAGCTGATCGTCATCGATCCGCGCCGCACCGATCTGGTGCAATCGCCCCATGTCGCGGCGGAACATCATCTGCCCTTACGACCCGGCACCAATGTCGCGATGCTGACCGCGATCGCCCATGTGGTCGTGACCGAGAAGCTCTATGACGAGGCTTTCATTCGGGCGCGGTGCGACTGGGACGAGTTTGCCGACTGGGCGGATTTCGTGTCGGAGGCGGCGCGCTCGCCCGAGGCGATCGAGCCGCTGACCGGCGTGAAGGCGCAGGACGTGCGCGCCGCGGCGCGGCTCTATGCCACCGGCGGCAATGGCGCCATCTATTATGGGTTGGGCGTCACCGAACATTCGCAGGGCAGTTCGACCGTGATGGCGATCGCCAACCTGGCCATGGCGACCGGCAATGTCGGGCGCGAGGGCGTGGGCGTGAACCCGCTGCGGGGGCAGAATAATGTGCAGGGGGCCTGCGACATGGGCAGCTTCCCGCATGAATTTTCGGGCTATCGCCATGTGTCCGACACCGCGACGCGCAGCCTGTTCGAGCGGGCATGGGGCGTGGCGCTGGACGCCGAGCCGGGATTGCGCATCCCCAACATGCTGGACGCCGCGACCGACGGGACGTTCAAGGGGCTGTTCGTGCAGGGCGAGGATATCCTCCAGTCCGATCCCAATACCCATCATGTCGCGGCGGGGCTGGCGGCGATGGAGTGCGTAGTGGTGCAGGATCTGTTCCTCAACGAAACCGCCAATTACGCCCATATCTTCCTGCCCGGATCGACCTTCCTGGAAAAGGACGGCACGTTCACCAATGCCGAGCGGCGCATCCAGCGGGTGCGCAAGGTGATGGCGCCGCTCAATGGCCATGCGGATTGGGAGATCGTGCAGTTGGTGGCCAACGCCATGGACTTGGGCTGGACCTATGGTCACCCGTCCGAAATCATGGATGAGATTGCGGCGCTGACCCCGACCTTCGCCGGCGTCCATTATGACCGGCTGGAGGCGGAAGGATCGCTGCAATGGCCGGCCAACGACGCCGCGCCCGACGGCACGCCAACCATGCATATCGACGGCTTCGTGCGTGGCAAGGGCAAGTTCGTCGTGACCGACTATGTGCCGACCGACGAGAAGACCGGGCCGCGCTTCCCGTTGCTGCTGACGACCGGGCGCATTTTGAGCCACTATAATGTCGGCGCGCAGACGCGGCGCACCGCCAACACCGCCTGGCACCCGGAAGACCGGCTGGAGATGCATCCTAGCGATGCGGACAATCGCGGCCTGAAGGATGGCGACTGGGTGACGCTGCGCAGCCGGGCGGGGGAGACGACCCTGCGCGCGCTGATTACCGAGCGGGTCGCGCCGGGCGTGGTCTATACGACCTTCCACCATCCCGAGACGCAGGCGAACGTCATCACCACCGACTATTCGGACTGGGCCACCAATTGCCCGGAATATAAGGTGACGGCGGTGCAAGTGATGGCGTCGAACGGGCCGAGCGACTGGCAGCAGGATTATGCGCAGCAGGCCCGGACCAGCCGCCGCATCGCGCCGCTGGAAGCGGCCGAATAGGATGACGGACATGAGCGACGACACCCATGTCATGTCCACCACGGACCGGCTGGTCTATATGGCGCACCAGATCGCCCGCAACATGGCGATGATGGGCGAGGCGAAGGCGGTAGCGGCGTTGGCCGAGCATCTGACCCGCTTCTGGGATCCGCGGATGAAGGCGCAGATCGTCGCCATCGCGCAGGACCAGCCCGAGCGCCTGTCGCCGATGGTCGCCGCCGCCGTCGCGCGCATGGCGCAGGGCAGGCCGGCGCCCGCCGTCGATGCGGCGCAGTTCAACGCGGTGGACGAGGCCGGGCATTGCGACGCCGGTTGAGCGGCGCGCCGTCCATCGCTACGCCGTGACGATGGATGATGCCGCCGCCCGCCCGCTGACTTTCGATCGCCTGACCCCGGACGGCGGGACGCAGGCGATCGACCGCGCGCTGGCCGACGAAGTGCCGGTCGCGATCGAATTTAACGGCATCGGCTATGCGGTGCTGATGGCGACGCCCACCGACATTGGCGATCTGGTGTTGGGCTTTGCGTTGGGCGAGCGGCTGATCGGGCCGGGCGACGCGGCGTTCGACGTCGATACCCATCGGACTGAACAGGGCATCGTGGCCCGCGCGACCTTGCCGCAGGACCGCACCGATGCGCTGCTGGAGCGGGTGCGGCATCGTGCGTCCGAATCCTCCTGCGGCATATGCGGGATCGAGAATCTGGAGCAGGCGATCCGGCCGCTGCCGCGGGTGATGACGACGTCGCGGGCGGACCGCGCCGCCATCTTTCGCGCGCTGGCGGCGCTGCACGATCACCAGCCGTTGAACGCGGCGACTGGCGCGGCCCATGCCGCGGCCTGGGTCGGGGCGGACGGGGCCGTCCGGCTGGTGCGCGAGGATGTCGGGCGGCACAATGCGTTCGACAAGCTGATCGGGGCGATGGCGCGGGCTGGCGCGGACTGGGACGGCGGTTTTGCGCTGCTGTCGTCGCGCTGTTCCTATGAACTGGTGGAAAAGGCCGTGCTGAGCCAATGCCCGCTGCTCGTCACCCTTTCCGCGCCGACCCGGCTGGCGGCCGCCCGCGCGGAAGAGGCCGGCTTGCCGCTGGTCGTGCTGGCGCGGCGGGACGCCATGTTGCTGCGGAGCAACAGGCCGTTGGCTTAAACCCGGTGCCGCTTGGCATCGCATCCGCTTTCCCTTAGAGCGCGCGGCGTGGGGGCGGCTTGGCTTCCCCTGCGAGATGATCGCGCCGGTGCCCGGCAACGGGCTTAATCGGGAATGCGGTGCGGGCGTGCGAGCGCCCAATTCCGTGGCTGTCCCTGCAACTGTAAGCGGATAGTGCGATGCATATGGTCGAAAGACCGGCCACTGGACCCATGTCCGGGAAGGCTATGCATCCGTGCTGCGACCCGCGAGCCAGGAGACCTGCCGGCGCTTGGTCGCTCTTGCTTTGGTCCAGGGGATGGCCGGAGCACGGTGGTTTTTCCGTCGAGCGACGCCATGCGGCCGGGGCCGCATCGGGTTGTGGACGGGATATGGCGCCATCCCTTGCTTCCGCCCGACCGCATTGCGGACGCCCCAGGCCAAGTCGCACCGGCGCCGGGGGGTATATATGTTGAAAACAGGCATTTCTCTGGTGGCGCTGATCGTGGCGACGCCGGTATGGGCGCAGGATGACGAGATCGTCGTCACCGCCACGGGTATTGCGCAGTCGCGCGACGAGGTCGGCCAGGCGATCACCGTGATCGATGCGGAGACGATCAAGACGCGGCAGGCGATCGATGTGGTCGATTTGCTGGCGACGACGCCGGGCGTGCGCTTCAACCGCAACGGATCGACCGGCGGCGTGACCGGCGTGTCGCTGCGCGGCGCGGAGACGACGCAGACTTTGGTGCTGATCGACGGGGTGAAGGTCAACGATCCCAGCGGCATCGGCGACGGCTATGATTTCGGCCCGCTGCTGACCGGCAATATCCAGCGGATCGAAATATTGCGCGGCTCCAACTCGGTGGTCCATGGCAGCCAGGCGATCGGTGGCGTGGTCAACCTGATGACCGGCGTGCCGGCCGAGGGCTTCGGCGCGAACGCATCGGTGGATTATGGCTATAGCGACACGCTGAGCGCCAAGGCGGACGTGTCGGGCACCAGCGGCATCGCCACGGGCGGCGTAGGCGCGGCCTATTTCCGCACCGACGGCATTTCGTCGGCCGCAGGCGGGACGGAGCGCGACGGGACCGAGAATATCGCGACCAACGCCAGGCTGAAGCTCAGCTTCACCGATATGCTGAGCCTGGACCTGCGCGGCTATTATATCCATGCCGACCTCGACTATGACAGCTTCTTCGGCGCACCTGCCGACAGCAGCGACGTCAGCAAGCTCGACCAATATGTCGGCTATGCGGGCCTCAACCTGGCGCTGCTGGATGGCAAGCTGACCAACCGCGCCGCCGTCACCTGGATGCGCAACGATCGCGACTATTATTTCGTGCGCGGCACCGACCCCGACTATGGCTATTCGGGCACCAACCTGCGCTTCGAATATGAAGGCGTCTACGCGCCGGTCGACCAGGCCAAGCTGCTGTTCGGCTATGAGCATGAGCGGCCGGATTATGATTTCTTCGGCTTCGGTTCGACCGCCAGCGCGAAGATCAACATCGACAGCGTCTATGCGCTGGCGATCGTCAAGCCTTTCGCTGGTTTGGCCGTGACCGGTGGCGTGCGCCATGACGACCATAGCCAGTTTGGCGGCGCGACGACCTTCGGCGCGAACGCCAATTATTCGCCCAATGGCGGCGCGACCAATGTGCGGCTGAGCTATGGCGAAGGGTTCAAGGCGCCGTCGCTCTATCAACTGTACGACAGCTTTAGCGGCAATGCGGCGCTGCGCCCTGAACGGTCCAAAAGCTATGATGTCGGGTTCGACCAGAGCCTGGACGGTGGTCGGGCGATGTTGTCGGTCACCGCTTTCCGCCGCGATACGCGCAACCAGATCAATTATGACAACGCCACCTTCACCTATGGCAATCTGGACCGCACCCGCGCCAAGGGCGTGGAAGCGTCGATCGCGCTGAAGCCGGTCGATGCGCTGACCGTCACCGGCAGCTACAGCTATGTCGATGCGCGCGACCGGTCGGCAGGGTCGGCCGATTTCGGCAATCGCCTGGCCCGCCGCGCCGCCAATGCGGTGAGCGTGTCGGCCGACTATGTCTGGTCGTTCGGCCTGTCGACCGGCGCGACGGTCACGATGGTGGGCGACAGCTTCGACAATGCGGCGAATACGCGGCGGCTGGACGGCTATGCGCTGGCCGGGGTGCGGGCCTCGATGCCGCTGGGCGCGCATCTGGAAGTCTATGGTCGCATCGACAATCTGTTCGATGAGACGTACCAGACGGCCTATGGCTATGGGTCCTATGGCCGCGCTGCCTATGGCGGCGTGCGTGTTCGCTTCTGATCGACAGGCAAGGGGGCGGGCGTGATGCCTGCCCCTTCAGCGCGGCGCGTTCAGTCGCGCCATGATGGTGCGCGCCGCCTGCACATAGGCGGGGCCGCCGCACACGGTCCAGCTTTGCGGCAGGCTGATGCGCGGAACGGCGGCGAGCGCGGGATGGTGCAGCATTTCGGTGCCCTGATCGACCACGCGGTCGGTGGCGCTTTCCACGATCAGCCAGTCGGGCCGCGCCGCCACCATTTCTTCCAGCGGCACTTGCGCCAGCGGCGGTTTGCCAAGTTTGGCGGCGAGATTGGTGAGGCCGACGCGGCGCATAAGATCATCGATCAGCGTGCCGGTGCCGGTCATATAGCCGCGCCGCTGATAATAGGCCGCGACGCCGCCACGCCTGGGACGGGGCAGGGCGGCGAGATCGCGATTCATGGCCGCGATCAGCGCCTCGCCGCGATCGACATGGCCGGTCGCGCGCGCCACCTGCCTGATCTGGTCGAGGATCGCGCCATAGCTGTCGGCGCTGGCGAGGCCGAGCGTGCGCCACTGGCCCGGCGGCGCGCCCGCCACCGCATTCGGGCCGATCGGGAAACCCAGGATCAGGTCGGGGCGGATCGCCAGCACTTCCTCCGCGGGACGGCGCAGCGTGCGAAAACCGCGCGCCCTGGTCGTCGCAGCGGACAGTTCGGGATCGCGCGCATTGCTGCTGAGCGCGGCAATCTGAACGGGATCGGCGAGGGCGAGCAGATATTGGTCGGCGCAGACGTTGAGCGAGACGATGCGGCGCGGCGCCGTGGGGGCGGCAGCGCCGGTCAGTGCGATCAGCGCGGTCGCCGCCAGAAATATCCTGCTGGTCATGCCCATCGCCTTATCAAGCATGGGCAAGGAGGCAAGCCATGACCGTGCGCCGTCATCATCCGTTGCTGATCCCCGGCCTGCTGCTGCTGGTCGTGGCGGCGGCGTTCGGATCGGTCCTGCTGGGCGCGGTGGCGATCAGTCCGGGGCGGATCGGCGCGGTGCTGACCGGCGGGGGAGACGCGGTCGCCCGCACCATCGTGCTGGATCTGCGCCTGCCGCGGATGCTGCTGGGCCTGATCGTCGGCGCGATGCTGGGCGTGGCCGGCGCCGCGTTGCAAGGCTATCTGCGCAATCCGCTGGCCGAACCGTCGGTGCTGGGCGCGTCCAATGCGGCGGCGCTGGGGGCGGTCTGCGCGCTCTATTTCGGGCTGGCGCAGCTGCATCCGATGGTGCTGCCGCTGCTGGCCATATTGACCGGACTCGTCGCCATCCTGACCCTGTTCGCGCTGTCGGGCACGGTGGAAAGCCCGCTGACGCTGATCCTGGCCGGCATCGCCGTGGCGACGCTGGCGGGGGCGGGGATCAGCCTGGCGCTCAACCTGTCGCCCAATCCCTTCGCTGCGATGGAAATCATGAGCTGGCTGATGGGGAGTCTGGAAAATCGCAGCTACGCCCATGTCTGGATTGCCTTACCCTGCGTCGTCGTCGGCGCGGCGCTGCTGATCGCGGACGGGCGGACGCTGGACGCGCTGACATTGGGGGAGGATGGCGCGCAGGCGCTGGGCGTCAATCTGCCCGCTGCGCGGTTGCGCATGATGCTGGGCGTGGCGATCGGCGTAGGCGGCGCGGTCGCGGTGTCGGGATCGATCGGCTTCGTCGGGTTGATCGTGCCGCATCTGGTCCGGCCGCTGACCGACCGGTCGCCCTCGGCGGTGCTGCTGCCTTCGCTGCTGGGCGGCGCGGCGCTGCTGACGCTGGCGGATATCGGGGTCAGGCTGATCCCGACGAACAACGAATTGAAACTGGGGGTGGTGACGGCGCTGCTGGGCGTGCCGGTCTTCCTGGTCCATCTGATACGGGAGCGGCGGCTATGGTGACGATATCGGCGCAGGGGCTGACGGTGCGGCTGGGTCGCCACGCGGCGGTGCGCGATGTGGACGTGACGCTGGAACCGGGCACGCTGGTCGGCGTGGTCGGTCCCAATGGCGCGGGCAAATCGACGCTGATCCGTGCGTTGCTGGGACTGGTGTCGCCGCAGGCGGGGCGAGTGCTGATCGATGGGCAGGACGGGAAGCGGCTCGACCGGCAGACGATCGCGCGTGCCGTCGCCTATCTGCCGCAGGGCCAGACGCTGCACTGGCCGCTCAGCGTCGAGCGGCTGGTGGCGCTGGGGCGGCTGCCGCATCTGGGGCCGCTGTCACGCCTGTCGGAAGAGGACGAAGCGGCGATCGAGGCGGCGATGGCGCGGGCCGACGTGCTGCACCTGAAAGGCCGGGTCGCGACCGAATTGTCGGGCGGCGAGCGGGCGCGGGTGCTGCTGGCGCGGGCGCTGGCGGTGGGCGCGCGCGGGCTGATCGCGGACGAGCCGCTGGCGGCGCTCGATCCTGGACATCAGATCGACGTCATGGACCTGCTGCGCGGCGAGGCGCGCGGCGGGGCGCTGGTGGTGACGGTGCTGCACGACCTCGGCATGGCGGCGCGCTATTGCGACCGGCTGCTGCTGATGGACGGCGGGGCGCTGGTGGCCGATGGCGCGCCGATGGACGTGCTGACGGCGGATGCGCTGGCGCGGGTCTATGGCGTGACGGCGCGGATCGAGCGGGACGGCGACGCGCCGCTGATCCTGCTGGTGGGGCGGGTGTCCTGATCCACCCCGCCGGCAGGGGCGGAATTACTCGCCGAAGCCGTGTGGGGCCGGATCGGCCACGGTGATGGCGCCGGCGCCGACTTCGCTGACTTCCAGCGCGCGTTCGGCGACGCCGGCGCGGTTGAAGCGGAAGGCGCCGTCGATGCCGGAAAAGCCGCCTGCGTCGCGCAGCCGCGCGGCGGGGAAGGGCGATCCGGGCTTCCAGTCCTGCGCGATCCGCACCGTCAGCAGCACCGAATCATAGCCGAGCGAGGACAGGCGGAAGGGGGATGCGCCGTAGCGCGCGCGATATTTGGTCGCGAGCTGGCGGTAGAGCGTGTCGGAGACGCTGGCGAACCAGGCGCCACGCAGCACGGGGCTGGCGGCCAGCGTGCCTTCCGTATTCCACAATTCGGTGCCGAGCAGCCGCGCGGTGGCGCCGCCATTCTTCCGCACGATCGGCGCGACCTGGAGCGCGACGCGGCCGCTGTCGGCGATCAGCAGTGCATCATAGCTGGAGGAGGCCTGCAATTTCCTGACCGCAGCGGTGATGGAGGCAGGAGTCCGGTCGAACGTCTGCATGGAGACGACGGTGCCGCCGGCCTGCTCGACCGCGCGCAGCAATGCATTGCCCGCCCGTTCGCCATAGGTGCCGCGCGGCACCAGTGCGCCGAAGCGCGACAGGCCCTTGCCCTTGGCGAAGTCGACGACGCGGTCGATCGACTGGGCGGTGTTGTAGCCCAGCACATAGACGCCGCTGCCCGCGATGCTGGCGTCGTTGGAGAAGCTGATCACCGGCACATTGGCGCGCGCGGCGATCGGTCCGATCACGCGGGCGTCCTCCGCCAGCAACGGCCCCAGGATCAGGCGGTTGCCATCGGCCAGCGCCTTGGTCACCGCCGCCGCCGCGCCGAGCGCGGTGTCATAGGTGGTGATCCGGACCTTGTCGGTCCGGGTGTCCATCAGCGCCAGCGTGGTGGCGTTGGCGATCGATTGGCCGACGCCCGCATTGGGGCCGCTCATCGGCACGAGCAGCGCGACGCGATGGCGGGTGGCGTCGGTCGGCAGGCCCTGTACGACCTCCGGCCCGGTCGGCTGGGTCGGGCGGGTGGGGGTGGTGGGCGCCGGCCCCTTCGGCACGATCGATTGACAGGCGGCGAGGAACAGGGCCGCCCCCATGAAGGCGCAACGCGCGCCGCGCTTCACGGCAGCGAACACATTTGCTTGCCGGGGGGCATCCGTCTCTGTCATCTGGCGTCCTTATGGAAACTCGAACTTCTGGGCTAGAGCCTGGGCTTTATATCGTTGCGGGGCCGATCGGCAACCTTGGTGACCTTACGCCGCGTGGGGCGGAAGTCCTGCGACTGGCCGATGTGGTCGCCGTGGAAGATACACGGGTGAGCGCACGCTTGCTGCGCCATGCCGGATCGGACCGGCCCATGGTCCCCTATCACGACCATAGCGCCGAAAATGTCCGCCAGCGGCTGGTCGAACGGATGGCGGGCGAATCGGTGGCCTTGCTGTCGGACGCGGGGACGCCGCTGATTTCCGATCCGGGCTACAAGCTGGTGCGCGACGCGCGGGCGGCGGGGCGGCGGATCACGACCCTGCCGGGGCCGAGCGCAGCGATCGCGGCGCTGACCCTGTCGGGGCTGCCGACTGACCGTTTCCTGTTCATGGGCTTTTTGCCGAGCAAGGCGAAGGCGCGGGGCGATACGCTGGACGAGGTGGCGGCCGTGCGCGCGACGTTGGTCTTCTACGAAAGCGGGCCGCGCCTGTCGGAAAGCCTGTCGGCCATGGCCGCGCATCTGGGCGATCGCGAGGCGGCGGTGAGCCGGGAGATCAGCAAGACGTTCGAGGAAACCGCCTGCGGTACGCTGTCCCAACTGTCCGCCCGCTATGCCGATGCGCCGCCCAAGGGCGAGATCGTCGTCACCGTCGGCCCGCCGGGCGAAGCGCCGCCCGCCAGCGCGGAGGACGCCGACGCGGCGTTGCGGGAGGCGCTGACCCGGCTGTCGGTGTCCAAGGCGGCGGGCGAGGTCGCGAAGAAATTGGGGCTGGACCGGCGGACGCTCTATGACCGGGCGACGGAATTGAAGGGGTGACGAGAGCGGCGGCGGAGCAGCGCGGGCGGCAGGCCGAACGCATCGCCGCCTGGTGGCTGCGGCTGAAGGGCTGGCAGATCGTGGGTCGCCGGATGCGCACGGCGGCGGGCGAGGTCGATCTGGTCGCGCGGCGGGGCGCGATGCTGGCCTTCGTCGAGGTGAAGGCGCGGGCGAGCGCGGCGGACCTCAACCTGGCGATCGACGAGCGGCGGCTGGCGCGGGTGGCGAAGGCGGCGGAAATATTGTGGCACGAACTGGCGAAACCGGGGGACGACATGCGAATCGACGTCATCCTCCTTGCGCCGGGGCGTGCGCCGCGCCATCTGGCCAATGTCTGGCATGGGGGGTGAAGGCCCGCCCCATCCATCAATCCCGTTCGTGTCGAGCGGAGGTTCGAGCGAAGCCGAGAACCGCAGTCGAGAAAGGGTTCTCGACGGGCGCTTCTCGACAAGCTCGAAGCTGCTCGAACCGAACGGTTTAAGGGAATGACGCGCATGACCGAACTCAACCCCCTGACCGTCGCCGTGCAGATGGACCCCATGGAGGGCATCAAGATCGGGGGGGATTCGACCTTCCATATCATGCTGGCGGCGCAGGCGCGGGGGCATCGGCTCTATCATTATCTGGCGCCGGACCTGACCTTCCGCGACGGGCGGGTGCTGGCCAAGGCGCGCCCGGTCAAGGTGCAGAAGGTGCAGGGCGATCATTTCGCCTTCGGAGAACCGGAGTTGCTGGACCTGGGCCGCGACGTCGATGTCGTGTGGATGCGGCAGGATCCGCCCTTTGACCTCAGCTACATCACCGCCACCCATTTGCTGGAGCGGGTGCAGGCGGAAACGCTGGTGGTGAACGACCCGGCCAGCGTCCGCAATGCACCCGAAAAGCTGTTCGTGCTCGATTATGCGCGCTTCATGCCGCCCACGATGATCACCCGCGACCTGGCGCAGGTGAAGAGCTTCCTGGCGGAGCATGGCGAGATCGTGGTCAAGCCGCTGTACGGCAATGGCGGCGTGGCCGTGTTCCACGTCGGCAGCAACGGCGCGAACCTGTCGTCGCTGGTGGAATTGTTCAACGCGTCCTGGGTCGAGCCGTTCATGGTGCAGGCCTTCATTCCCGGCGTCGCGCAGGGCGACAAGCGCATCGTGCTGATCGATGGCGAGGTCGCGGGTGCGGTCAACCGTATTCCGGGTGCGGGCGAGATTCGCTCGAACCTGGCCGTGGGCGGATCGGCGGCGAAGACGGAGCTGACCGACAGGGAGCGTGAAATCTGCGCCGCCATGGGGCCGGAGTTGAAGGCCCGCGGGCTGCTGTTCGTGGGCATCGACGTGATCGGTGGCGAGTGGCTGACCGAGATCAACGTCACCTCGCCGACCGGGATCGTGTCGATCGACGCGTTCGACGGCACCGACACCGGCGGCCTGATCTGGGACGCGATAGACGCCCGGCTGGCGGCGCGGGCGGCGGCGTGAGTTGATGCTTTATTGTCGTCATGCCGGCGCAGGCTGGCATCTCTCTTCTTCCTGGAGCGTTGATCAGAAAAGTGAGATCCCAGCCGGCGCTGGGATGACGGCGTGGATATATCGAGGATGACCGACTGGGTTCTCCGCCTGATCGATGCGGGCGGCTATTGGGGCATCTTCTTCCTGATGATCCTGGAAAATGTCTTTCCGCCGATCCCGTCCGAACTCATCATGGGGATTGGCGGCATCCGCGTCGGGCAGGGGCGGATGGACATGGGCTGGCTGCTGCTGGCCGGCACGATCGGCACCACGATCGGCAATTATTTCTGGTATCTGGTCGGCCATGTGCTGGGCTTCGAGCGTCTGAAACCCTTGGTCGATCGCTTCGGCCGCTGGGCGACGCTGGAGTGGCGCGATGTCGAGGCGCTCGACCGACTGTTCGGCAAATATGGCCAGATCGTCGTCTTCGTCTTTCGTTTCATGCCCGCCTTCCGCACGATGATATCGCTGCCCGCGGGGCTGTTCCGCATGGGGCATGTCCGCTTCCTGTTGTGGACGATGGGCGGGGCGCTGATCTGGAATGTCATCCTGGCTTATGCCGGCTATGTGCTGGGGCAGAATTTCCGGGACATCGACCATTATATCGGCCCGGTGGCGACCGCCTGCGTGGTGGGCGCGGTGATCCTCTATCTCTGGCGGCTCGCGACCTGGCGGCCCAAGGGCTGAGGTTCAGAACGGAATCTTCACCCCCACCATCACCCGCTGGGAGGTGGTGCCGTTGCCGAAGCCCTGGCTTTCGACATGGAGGTTCGCCTTCACGTCGCCGAACAGGCCGATCTCCGCCCGACCGAGCGGCGGCTCGATGCTCAGCGGTTCGCGATCGACCCGCTGGCTCGGCTTGCGGGCGGTGACGATGATGGCATTGGCGTCGGGCGAAGGCTTGACCCGCTTCAGGTCGAAGTCGGGCGGAATGTCGGTGGCGCCGACGCTCTGCAATGCCAGGACCAGACGCAGCATCATCGCATTTTCCCTCGCCATGGAGAAGTGATGCAGGCTGGTCGGGAAATGCGGCGCTATCGTGGCCCTTTCACGCCCTGGGATGGGCGTTGCGATAGATGTCGAGCAGGTGCGCGGCATCGACCTGGGTGTAGACCTGCGTCGAGGACAGGCTGGCATGGCCCAATAGCTCCTGCAAGGAGCGCAGGTCCGCGCCGCGGCCCAGCAGGTGGGTGGCGAAACTGTGGCGCAGCGCGTGGGGCGTCGTTCGGTCCGACAGGCCCAGCCGCCCTCGCGCGCCCTGCACCGCGCGGCGGATGAGCGCGGGGGAAAGCGGCCCGCCGCGCGCGCCGCGGAACAGCGGCTGGTCGCGGGCGGGCGGATAGGGGCAGGCGTCGACATAGGCGTCGATCGCGGCGCGCACCTGCGGCAGCAGGGGCACGATGCGGGTCTTGCCCCGCTTGCCGGTGACGCGCAGCGTGTCGCCCAGCGGCAATATGTCGCCATGCAGGCCCATCGCCTCGCCGATGCGCAGGCCTGCGCCATAGAGCAGCAGCAGCACCGCCCAGTCGCGCGCGCCGATCCAGCCTTCGCGGGCCGTCTCGGCGATGTCCTGCGCCAGCGAGACGGCTTCGTCGGGAGAGATGGGGCGGGGGAGGCCGCGCTTGACCCTCGGCCCCTTGAGCAGCGGCACGCGGGCGTCGTCGCCGCCGACGAACCTGAGGAAGCCGCGCACGGCGGAGAGTTCGCGGGCGGCGGAGAGATTGCCGATGCCGTCCGTCCGCCGGCTGGCGAGGAAGGCGCGCAGCTCGGCCTGATCGATGTGCGCGAGCGTGGCGGGGCTGACGCCTTCGCCGCGATGCTGTTCGAGGAAGGCGATCAGCCGCTCGGCGGTGGCGACATAGGCGCGGACGGTGTGGACGGAGCGCCGCCGGTCGAGCGCGAGATGCTGGCGCCAGCGTTCGGAAAGGGCGGGGGTCATTTCGGAGACGCCGCACTTAACTTCGCACATTTCCCGCCGGTTTCGACATTTTGGAACAGGCGTTGGACATATTGTTGCGAGGTGAGCTGGAAAGCAGAGATGCGCGTGATGGACATGCGTCGTGTTTACCAGAGCAGGGATCGGTAGGACAGATTAATGGGTGGGTTGCGGTCATTCGTCATTTCGTCATCCCGGCCTTGAGCCGGGATCCCGCTATTCTTCAAGCTACTGAGTAAGCGGAGGAAATGAAGAAGCGGGATCCCGGGTCAAGCCCGGGATGACGGTGTAATCCATTCCAATGTCTGGTGGCTTTCAGACCAAGCGCCTGTCTCACCTGCTGCCTAGCAGTCGCCCTTGAAATCCGCGCATAAATGGGCACATGGGATGCATGGCAACACCTTTCGATCCGGCCGACCTGCCGACCGGCGTCCTGATGTCGCTGTCTCCGCTGGTAGCGCGCGTGCTGGCGCCCAATCCGTCGCCCTTCACCTATACCGGCACGCAAACCTATGTCGTGGGCATGGATGCGGTGGCGGTGATCGATCCCGGCCCGGCGGACTCCGATCATCTGGCCGCGCTGACCGCGGCCATTGCCGGACGCCCGGTGGTGGCGATATTATGCACCCATACCCATCGCGACCATAGCCCGGCCGCGCGGCCGCTCAGCGCGATGACCGGTGCGCCGGTGATCGGCTGCGCGCCGCTGACGCTGGACGATGACGGGCCGCGGGCGGATGCCGCCTTCGACGCCGATTACCGGCCAACCCAAGTGCTGGACGATGGCGAGCAGGTGACGGGGCCGGGCTGGACGCTGGAGGCGGTGGCGACGCCGGGGCATACCTCCAACCATCTCTGCTTCGCCTTGCTGGAGGAGAATATCCTCTTCACCGGCGACCATGTGATGGGCTGGTCGACCAGCGTGATCTCGCCGCCCGATGGCGACATGAGCGCCTATATGCGCTCGATGCAGCGGCTGCTGGAACGGGACGACCGCATCTATTATCCCGCCCATGGCGAGCCGATCGAGACGCCGCAGCGGCTGGTGCGCGGCATGATGGGCCATCGCAAGCAGCGCGAGGGGCAGATTTTGCGCTTTCTGGCGCGCAACGGCGACAGCGCCATCCCCGACATGGTGGCCGAAATGTACAAGGGCGTCGATCCGCGCCTCTATGGCGCGGCGGGGCGATCGGTGCTGGCGCATCTGATCGATCTGGACGGCCGGGGTCTGGCCGCACCGCTGGAGGATGGGCGATGGCAGATGCGCTGAGGCGCCCATGGCAACGCTATGCCGGGCCGATCCTTGGCGCGCTGCTGATCCTGTTCGTGGGCGCGGCGATGCTGGTCGGGTGGCAGCGCTATGATCGCGACTATGTGGTCGCGGTCGAGGATGACGGGTCGGCGGTGACGAAGATCATCGCGGAGAAGATCGCGGGCGCCAGCGATTTGCGCGTGTCGCGATTGAATGGCACGGTCCAGAGCACGGCGAAGGATGTGCGCGGCTTTGGCTGGCTGAAATCCGATCAGCTGGTGAAGATGCCCTATTCCGTCGATTATTTCATCGACCTGTCGGGGCTGAGCGCGCGCGACCTGGAGTGGAACGAGAAGAGCCGCACGCTGATCGTCAATGCGCCCGATGTGACGCCGGACAAGCCCAATGTCGACGAGGCGCGCCGGACGCTGGTGCGCACCAGCGGCCTGTTCGTGACGCGGGCGGCGGGCGAGGCCCTCAGCCGGAAAGTGTCCGCCCATGCGCAGGCGCGGGCGGAGGCGTCGGCGCGCTCGCCCGAACGCATGGCGCAGGCGCGTGAATATGGGCGCGGCGCGGTGAGCAAGATCATGAGTGCGCCGCTGGCCGCGATGGGCTTTGGCGATGCGCGGGTGATCGTCACCTTTCCGGCCGAGCGGCGCAGCAAGGACCAGTGGGACGTCACCACACCGATCAACGAGGTACTGGCCAACAGGCGGCAGCAGCGCTAGGGCGCGGACAAAGGGCCAGCCATGGGACCGAGGAGTTACAGGGTATGAACGCGATCACGGATATTCCGCAGGGCACCGACCTGCGCGCCGAAATCGACCGGCTGCGCAAGGAGCGCAACGCCGTTATCCTCGGCCATTATTACCAGTCGCCCGAGATCCAGGATTTGTCGGACTTCGTTGGCGATTCGCTGGAATTGTCGCGCAAGGCGGCGGAGACGGACGCGGACGTGATCGCTTTTTGCGGCGTGCGCTTCATGGCGGAGACGGCCAAGATCCTGTCGCCGGAAAAGATCGTCGTGCTGCCGGACATGGATGCGGGCTGTTCGCTGGAGGACAGTTGCCCGCCCGCCCAGTTCAAGGCGTTTCGCGAGGCGCATCCCGATCATATTGCGCTGAGCTACATCAATTGTTCGGCCGAGGTGAAGGCGCTGTCCGACATCATCGTGACATCGTCATCGGCCGAAAAGATATTGGCGCAGATCCCCAAGGACCAGAAGATCATCTTCGGTCCCGACAAGCATCTGGGCGGATACCTCAAGCGCAAGCTGGGCCGCGACATGCTGCTGTGGCCGGGCGTGTGCATCGTGCATGAGGCGTTCAGCGAAACCGAACTGCTCAAGCTCAAGGCCCAGCACCCCGACGCGCCTATTGCCGCGCATCCCGAATGCCCGCCCTATATCGTCGACCATGCCGATTATGTCGGATCGACCAGCGGCATTTTGGACTTCGCCAAGACGATGCCGGGCAACACGCTGATCGTCGCGACCGAACCGCATATCATCCACCAGATGGAAAAGGCGGTGCCGCACAAGAATTTCATCGGCGCGCCGGGTGCGGACGGCAACTGCAACTGCAACATCTGCCCCTATATGGCGCTCAACACGATGGAGAAGCTGTATCTGTCGCTGCGCGATTTGCAGCCGCGCATCGAGATGGACGAGACGCTGCGCGTGGCTGCGAAGAAGAGCCTGGACCGGATGCTGGAGATGGCGAGCGGGACTGTGGGGCAGGGGGATGTAGGGGCGAGGGATGTGGGCGCGCGGTGAGGCGCGTCAGCCCCGATATGCGAGTCCCTGTTCGCTGAGCAGGGGCTTGTGCCACAATGTCTCGCAAGGGAAAGTGATGAAAGCGGGATCGCGGGTCACCAGGACGAGTCCTTCCAATTCGGCTTGCGCCGCGAGCATGCGATCGAACGGATCACGGTGTAGCGCCTCATAAGCACCGGCGTGCAGGCCATGGCGCATCGTCAGGTTTAATTGCCTGAAATCCGCATCCGCGACCGCCGCTTGATAGCGGTCGAGATAGGGGAGGAGTTGCGGCAACTTGCCCAAGCGCGCCTTGGTCGCGATTTCCCAGGCGCTGACGCTGCTGACAAAAATCTGGTCGGCGCCGCTTTCGATCATCGAATCGACAGTGTCGGGCAGCAGGCGCCGGTCCGTCCACCACCAGATCAGCACATGGGTATCGAGCAGCAGTCTCAATCGCCATGCCCCTCCCACAGGCGCAATTCTTCGTCCGGCAATGGATCGAAAATCTCGTCGCCGACCGCGAACAGTCCAGCAAACTGACCGCCCCGCCGTTTGGGTCGGGCCTGCACGGCGTCGATCGGCACCAATTTCGCATAGGGTTTGCCTGCCTTGGCAAGGATGATTTCCTCGCCGGCATGGGCGCGTTCCAGGAGTTTGGAAAAATGCGTCTTGGCTTCATGAACATTGATGATCGCCGTCATTCCGAAGATATGGACTTAGTCCATGGACTAAGTCAAGTGAGGAATCAGGTTGCGGCGCGTCGGGCGGCGGGGCTAGAGGATGGGCCATGACCTTCACGCTTCCTGTCTTATCCCTCCCCGGCTTCGACCTCGCCGCCTTCGTCGCTTCCACCTTGGCCGAAGATCTTGGCCCGGGCGGATGCGACGTCACCAGCGAGGCGGTGATTCCGGCCGATGCGGTGTTCGACGGGGTGATGGACAGCCGGGACGACGTGACGCTGGCGGGGCTGCCGGTCGCGGTCGCGTTCTTCCGCGCGCTCGACCCCGACGTCGCGATCGAATTGCTGGCGCAGGACGGCGACCGGGTGGCGGCCGGGACCGACATCATGCGGATCAGGGGCAAGGCGCGGGCGATGCTGACGGCGGAGCGGTCCGCGCTCAACACCGTCCAGCATCTGACCGGCATCGCGACGATGGCGCGGGCCTATGTCGATGCGATCGACGGGACGGGGGCGACCCTGCTCGACACGCGCAAGACCATACCGGGCCTGCGCGTGCTGGAGAAATACGCCACGCGCATGGGCGGGGCGACCAATCACCGCATGGGGCTGTGGGACGCGGCGATGATCAAGGACAATCATGTCGCGGTCGCCGGATCGGTCGAGGAAGCGGTGCGCCGCGCCGTGGCGGCCGGGGTCGCCAGCATCATCGTGGAGGTCGACCGGGTCGACCAGATCGAACCGGCGCTTAGCGCGGGCGCGACGCATCTGCTGCTCGACAATATGGATGCGGCGACGCTGCGCGGGGCGGTCGCTCTGGTGGACGGGCGCGTGCCGACCGAAGCGTCGGGCGGCGTCACGCTGGAAACGATCCGCGCAAAGGCGCAGACCGGCGTCACTTATATCAGCGTCGGGCGGCTGACCCAGTCGGCGCCGGCCGCCGACATCGGACTGGATTTCGCTTATGCTTAAGATGGTGCTGCCGTTGATCGCGCTGGCGACGCCCGGCATCGCCCTGGCGCAGGCCAATCAGTGCCGCCTGCCGGACGTCATCGCCCGGCCGCGAATCGAGGGGCCGACGGCCGAAGACCCCAAACGCGTCCTGCCGATCGGCTATTACACGCTGGCGGTCAGCTGGACCCCGCAATATTGCAAGACGTCGCGCGGGGGCGCGCGCGATGCGTTTCAGTGCCAGTCGGACAACAGCTTCGCCTTCACCCTGCATGGACTGTGGCCTGACGGCTATGGCGAGCAATGGCCGCAATATTGCAAGGCCGCCGGCATTCTGCCGCGCAAGGTGATCCGCGATCATCTCTGCGCGACACCGTCGGTCCAGCTGATCCAGCATGAATGGGTCAAGCATGGCACCTGTATGCCGACCAACCCGACTGCCTTCTTCGCCCTGTCGCGCAAGCTGTATCATGCGCTGCGCTATCCCGACATGGCGGAACTGGCGCAGCGCCCGACCCTGTCGGCGCGGGCTTTCGCAGAAGCCTTCGCGGCACGGAACAAGGGCATGGTCGCCGACGGCATTCGCCTGAACGTCACCCGCGACGGATCGCTGAGCGAGGTGTGGATCTGCATGGACCGTAAATATCGCTACATCAGTTGCCCGCCGCAGCAGGGCGGCGTCAGGGACCGGGCGCAACTGCGGATCGAACCGCCGCGCTGATCCCTGGAGCATCGTGCGGGAAAGTGGGAACCGGTTTTCCGCTAAGAACGATGCGAAAACAAAAAACTAGAGCGTGCGACTTGCGTCCGATCAAACGCAGCGCGCTCTAGAGCGATTTCCACTCAAACGGAATCGTGTGACGGTTAAGAAATCGCGTCAAACCAATAAATTAGAGCGGCCAATCCAACGCAGTCGGGTCACAGGCCGCTCTAGCCGTCGATCGTCACCGTCGCGGGATGGTGGCGGTCGAGATGCTTGCGAATGATGCGCAGATTCTTGGTGTTGGACTTGTAGAGAAAGTCGAACAGGTCGCCCGCGAAGGGGATGGCGCCGACCAGCGTATCGACGCCGACATTGGCGGCCATGCGGGTAATCTGCCATTTCGACATGCCCAGGTTGCGGGCTTCCCACACAATCCACGCGCCCATAGCCGCGGTGGCGAGGTCGCCGACGACGGGGACCAGCCCCACCAGGCTGTCGAGGCCCACCCGATATTTGGTGCCGGGGATGACGAACAGCCCCTCCAGCACCGCTTCCATCGCTTCGATCCGGCGGCGGATCGAGGCCGGGTCACGGCCGAAACCCGGTAGTTCCCGCGCTAGCCGGTCGAACTGGTCCTGCGAAATCGCCATCGTCTCTGTCTCCTCGCCCCGTTTGCGACGGGGGCCTGATCCCTATACGCACGCAACGCCCAAGCGTTCATCGCACGCATGATCCAATCCCTAATTGGTGGTGCGGAAGAGATGGTTCAATGGGTGACGCGCGCGCGCGGACGGTTGGAAGCCGGTGAGCCGCTTGGCCACCAGCGACCAGCGTACCGGCGCGCCGAGCGCAATATAGCCGTCATGCGCGACCATCTGCGCTTCGGCTTCGGCGATGCGGGCCGTGCGTTCCTCGGATGAGCTGGAGAGGCTGGCGGCCTGAAGCTGGGCGTCGGCGACGTCGCTGCAATGGATTTTGCGGGCGCAGCCGATACGGCCGAGATACCAGAGGGCGCTGTCATAGGCGGCGACTTCATCGATCAGGCGCAGGTCGGCATCCGCATTGATCGCGACGCGCTGTGCGGGCAGACCGATGGCGGCAAGGTCGCGCTGCAGCAGGCCGAACAGCAGCGTGGCGCCAGGACCGGCCGGCAGGGCGATGCGCAGCGATGGCGGTGCGCCATTGTCGGCGCGCCAGCGGGTGACGCTCGCCCCGGCCTGCGCCCGTCGTTCGTCCAGCGACAGCGCCGCCCAGGCCGGATCGGTGGGGGTGCGGCCCAGATCCATCGGATCGGGCAGGATGCGCTCGCTGGTCGCCCAGCCGCCCAGCGGGAACAGGGCGGGCAACTGGCTGCGGTCGATCGTCATGTTGATGGCGGCGCGAATCGCGGCGTCGTCCAGCAGCTTGCCCCGGCCAGTGACGGCCAGGCCGAGCAGGCCGCGCACCGGATCGACCCGCACATTGTCGCGATCGATCCCGGCCGGCACCAGCAGGGGCAGGTCGGTGAAGCGGCCGCCCAGCACCAATGCAGCATCGCGTTCGCGAAAGCGGATGATCGCCAGCGCGGCGCGTTCCGCGCGCAGGACGCGGGTCTGCCAGGGCGGAACCGGCTCGTCCGCCGCCGCGTCGTCGCCGCTGGCGCGGTCGATCGGAGTGAGCACCAGCGCATTGCCGCGCGCGGCGCGACGATAGGGGCCGGTGCCGCCGTCGCGCGACAGCACCGCCATCTGCGGCTGGGCCAGCATCTGCAGCACATAGGGGCGCGGTGCGGCCAGGCGAATCTCGATCACCTCGCCGGTCATCGGCACCACCGCCTGCACCGCGTCGAGCGGGCCGTCGGGATCGAGTCGCCGCAGCGATTCGATCCGCGCCATCAGCATCCGGGCGACATCGGGCGCGGTGACGCGCGCGCCATTGGCCCAGAAGGCGCGGCGCAGGCGAAAAATATAGCTGCGCCCGTCATCCTCTACGATCCAGCGCTGGGCCAGCGCCGGCAGGACTTCGCCGCCCGCGTCGAAGGCGACCAGTCCCTGCGCGGTCGCCTCCAGGATCAGCTTGGCGCCGGGGTCGGGCAGGGCGGCCAGCGGTTTCGCAAAATCGTCGCGATTGCCCACTACGCTCACCACGACGGGATCGTGGCCCTCATCGGAACAGCCACCCGCCAGCAGGCACAATATCGCACCGACGACCAATGACGGCTTTCTGACGGGAGGGCGGGCGCGCGTGAACATGGGACAAGGAGTAGCCTGCGATGGCCGCCCCGCCAACCGGGGATCACCGCCACAGTCATGTCATAAAAGTGACATGTCAAAGACGCGCAGTTGTCACGAAAAATTCATACGGGCTTGGCGAGACAGGAAGGGGAAATCGATGCGTCCCATATTGCGACCGGTGATGGGCCGACTGGCCGCCGGCACCGCCATCGCGCTGGCGATGGCGCCCGCGCCGCTGTGTGCGCAGGCGATCAGCGCCGCGGAAGCCGACGCGTTGCGCGCCCAGATCGCCGCGCTGAAGGCGCAGGTCGATCGGCTGGAGGCGCGGCTGGACAGCGCGCCGGCGGCGTCCGCGCCCGTTGCAGCATCGGCCGCCCCGCCTGCGCAGGTGGCGCAGGCCAGGCCGGCGAGCGACAGCGTCATCGGCTGGAAGGGCGGGCCGGTGTTCAGCAAGGGCGCCGCCAGCTTCCATGTGAAGGGCCGCATCCAATATGACGCCGGGCTGCTGATGACCCCGGACAGCATCACCGATCGCGCCAAGGGCTATTCCAACGAACTGCGCCGCCTGCGTCTGGGCGGCGAGGGGCAGTTGGGCGGTGGATTCGGCTACAAGCTGGAGCTGGAGCTGTCCGACAACAGCGTCGATCTGGTCGACACCTTCATCACCTATGAAAAGGGCAAATGGCTGGTCACGCTGGGCAATCACAACAGCTTCCAGTCGCTGGACGAACTGATCGGCGATACCGGCGGATCGGTGATGGAGCGGGCCGCCTTCACCGACGCGTTCGGCTTCGAGCGGCGGCTGGGTCTGTCGGCGCAATATCGGTCGGGCATCGTGCTGGCGCAGGCGGGTATCTTTTCCGACAGCGCGGATTCGCTGACCAACGATGCCGACGGGGCCGATGGCGGAGACGAAAATAACAGCTATGGCGTCGATGGCCGGGTCGTGCTGGCGCCCAGGTTCGGCAAGACGCAGTTGCATTTCGGCCTGTCCGGCCATTGGCGCGATTTCCAGCGGCTGGCGGAAAATCCGCAGCGTTATCGCCAGCGCGCCTATCTCCACAGCGCCAACAGCCGGTTCCTGGCGACGGCCAATATCCCGGCCGACGGAGAAAGCCATTATGGACTGGAACTGGCCGGCGAGCGCGGGCCGCTATGGTGGGCGGGCGAGGCCCACTGGCTGCGGGTTTCGCGGCCGGGGCTGGCCGATCCCACCTTCTTCGGCGGCTATGGCGAGGTCGGCTATGTCCTGACCGGCGAAACGCGCGGCTACAAGAACGGCATCTTCGGCATCGTGAAGCCCGACAGCCCGGTCGGCAGCGGCGGCTGGGGTGCGTTGCAGGCGACGGTGCGCTACGATTATCTGAGCCTCAACGACAAGGATATCGTCGGCGGCAAGCAGAACGGGATCATCGCCGCGCTGGTGTGGACGCCGGTCGAATATCTGCGTTTCAACGTCAATTACGCCCATCTGGATTATACCGACGCGGCGATCCTGGCCGGTGGCAAGAGCGATTATGGCGTGGATGTCATCGGCTGGCGCGCGGAACTGGATTTCTGACGCCCGCGGACCGGAACAGGCAGGTATCTTCCCCCGCCGCGCCCGGGTTCATCCCAGCGCCCGCGCCACCACCAGCGCATAGATGCGCGTCAGGTCATGCAGATCCTGCACCGCCACCGCCTCGTCCAGCTTGTGCATGGTCGCATTGTTCAGGCCGAATTCCACCACCGGGCAAATCCGCGACAGGAAGCGCGCGTCGGACGTGCCGCCGGTGGTCGACAACTCCGTCTCCACGCCCGTCACGTCGTGAATCGCGCCGCTGACCAGATCGCTGAACGCGCCCGGCGCGGTCAGGAAGGATTCGCCGCTGATCTTGGCTTCGACCGTGCCGCCCTCGGTCGCCGCCAGCCCCTTGATCCGCTCGATCAGCGACGCGCCGCTATGCTGGTCGTTGAAGCGGATGGAGATGCGCGCGGTCGCCGCGCCGGGGATCACATTATGCGCGACATTGCCGACCTCCAGGTCGGTGATCTCGATATTGCTGGGCTGGAACCAGTCGGTCCCCTCGTCCAGCACCTCGGCTTCGATCGCCGTCAGGATGCGCACCAGTTTCGGGATCGGATTGTCGGCCAGATGCGGATAGGCCACATGCCCCTGCGACCCGGCGACCCTGATCCACATATTGACCGACCCGCGCCGGCCGATCTTCACCACATCGCCCAGCCGCGCCGACGATGTCGGTTCGCCCACCAGGCACAGGTCCGGGCGCAGGTCGCGCGCCTGCATCCGGTCCATCAGCGCCAGCGTGCCATAGACGGCCGGCCCTTCCTCGTCCCCGGTGATGATCAGGCTGATCGTGCCGGGCAGGTCGTCTGGCAGCGCGTCCAGCGCCGCGACGAAGGCGGCGATCGATCCCTTCATGTCCACCGCGCCCCGCCCGTAGAGCAGGTCGCCGCGAATTTCCGGCGCGAACGGATCGCTGGTCCAGCCCGCGCCCGGCGGCACCACGTCCAGATGTCCGGCAAAGGCGAAATGCGGTCCCGCCCCGGTGGTGCGCCAGGCCAGCAGATTTTCCACCGGCCCGTCGGGCGCTTCGCCCACGGTGAACCGATCCACGGTAAAGCCGCGCGGGACCAGCATCGCCTCCAATGCGGCGAAGACTTCGCCGGTGGCGGGGGTTACGGACGGGCAGGCCAGCAGGCGCCGGGCCAGTGCCACCACATCGTCATTGGTGCTGGTCATGCTCATCCTGCCGCGTTAGCGAAAGCCATGCGGGTTGGCCAGCTTTTGGGGGCCAGCCCCAAGAGGACAGGCCACAGGAGGACCGGCCATGCCACGGATCGACCTGGACAGCATCGCGCAGACGAACAGCACCGGCTATCCCGCCGGCCATGCGGCTATCGTCGACGGGCGATGGGTGCGACGGCTCGGCCCCGCCCACGGCCTCAGCGATTTCGGCGTCAGCCATGTGGTGCTGAAACCCGGCGCGGCGTCGTCCCAGCGCCACTGGCATGAGGATGAGGACGAGTTCGTGCTGATGCTGGCGGGAGAGGCCGTGCTGGTGGAGGAGGGCAAGCGCACGCCGATGACGGCCGGCGACATGGCGGCTTTTCCGAAAGGCGATCCGAACGGCCATCATCTGGTCAATGAAAGCGCGGCCGATTGCGTGTTCGTCGCGTTCGGCCGGGTGCCGACGGGGGATTGCCATTATCCCGATATCGATCTTCTCTGGTCGGGCGGGGCCTACCGCCACAAGGATGGGAGCAGCTATTGACGATGCGGATGGACCGGCGCGGCGCGCTGACCGGAATGGGCGCGATGCTCGCGGCGATGAGTATATCGGCGCGCGCCGCGCCTGCTCCCCTGGTGAAGCCGCCGCGGCTGCGCGCGGGCGACACGGTGGGCCTGATCGAGCCGGCGGGGTTCAGCGACGACGCGTTCGACCTCGATCTGGTCAAGGAAACGATTGTCGCCATGGGACTGAAGCCCAAGGCCGCGCCGCATCTCGCCGGGCGCTACGGCTATCTGGCCGGGACCGATGCGGATCGGGCGGCGGACGTCAACGCGATGTTCGTCGACCCGCAGGTCCGGGCGGTCTTCGCGGTGCGCGGCGGCTGGGGCTGCGCGCGCATCCTGCCTCGGCTCGATTTCGCGACGATCCGTAAAAATCCCAAACTGCTGGTCGGCTTTTCGGACATCACCGCGCTCCATCTGGCCTTCGCCGCCAAAGCGGGCTTCACCACCATCCACGGCCCCAATGCCGCGAGCAGCTGGGGAGCGTTTAGCTGGGACGCCTTCCGCGCGGTCGCCTTCGACGCGGCGACGCCGACCTTTTCCACCCCGGTCGGGCATGACGATCGGCTGGCGCAGCGCACGGGGCGCATCCGCACCTTCCGCCCCGGCGTGGCGCGCGGGCGGCTGCTGGGCGGCAACCTCACCGTGCTGGCGGCGCTGATGGGCACGGCTTATCTGCCCGATTTCACCGGCGCGATCCTGTTCATCGAGGATGTGAGCGAACAGCCCTATCGCATCGACCGGATGCTGACCCAGCTATCGCTGGCGGGGATATTGGGCAAGCTGGCGGGCGTGGCCTTCGGCCAATGCACCGACTGCGGGCCGGGCGGCGCCAGCTATGGCGGCTTCACCCTGTCGGAGGTGCTGCAACAGCATCTGGAGCCGCTCGGCATCCCCGCCTTTCAGGGCGGCCAGTTCGGTCACGTCGCCAACCAATATAGCCTGCCGCTGGGTGTGGCCGCGGAAATGGACGCGGAAGCGGGGACGATCAGGCTGCTGGAGGCGGCGGTCAGTTAGGCGGTCTGAAAATCCTCCCCAGGCCTTTGGCGCAGAGGACCAGGGCTGCCTATGGTTTCACGCCATCCAGCCCCGCCACGGTCCCGCTCCCCGCCGGTTCGCCCGCCATCCCCGCCGCGACCTTCTCCGCCGCCGCCATCACGCGCAGCACATTTTCGCCCGCCAGCTTGGCGATATCCTTGTCGCTCCAGCCCCGGCGCATCAGTTCGGCCAGCAACGCCGGATAGGTCTGCACCCCGCCCAGTCCCTGCGGCAGCGCGCCAACGCCGTCGAAATCGCTGCCGATGCCGACATGGTCGACGCCGGCCACTTTGGCGATATGGTCGATATGGTCGGCGACCTGCGCCAATGTCACCACCGGCTCGGGATTGGCCTTCTCCCATGCCGCCAGCGCCGTCTTCGCGCCTTCGGGATCGCCGATATAGAGGCCGCCAAAGGGCGGTGCATTATAGCGTGCGACTTCCGCACTGCGGGCCGCGCTCCAGATACGGCGCGCTTCCGACACATATTGCGGCGCATAATTGACCATCACCACGCCGCCATTGGCGGCCACCTGCGTCAGCACCGCATCCGACACGTTGCGCGGCGTGTTGCAGATCGCCCGCGCGCTGGAGTGGGAGAAGATCACCGGCGCCTTGCTGACCCGCAGCGCGTCCAGCATCGTGCCCTCGCTGACATGGCTCAGATCCACCAGCATCCCCAGCCGGTTCAGCTCATGCACCACCGCCTCGCCGAACGGGGTGAGCCCGTCATGCTGCGGATTGTCGGTCGCGCTGTCGGCCCAGGCGATCGTGCGGGCGTGGGTCAGCGTCAGATAGGATGCGCCAAGCTGGCGATAGCTGCGCAGCACGGCCAGGCTGCCGTCGATCTGGCCGCCGCCCTCCACGCCCAGCAGCGATGCGACCCGCCCCGCCTTGTGCGCGGCGCGTAGCTCCGCCGCCGTGGTGACGAAGGCGAAGTCGCTGGGGTAACGGCGCGCAAAACTATGGGCCAGGTCGATCTGCTCCAGCGTGTCCTTGACCTGCTGCAGTTCGGGCAGGTCGGCCGACACCCAGACCGACCAGAATTGCCCGCCCACGCCGCCCGCGCGCAGCCGTTCGATATCGGTATGGAAGGTCGCCGGGTCCAGCCGGTCGAGCGCCATCGTCCAGCGTCCTTCCTTGGCCTTGTCGGCCAGCGCTTCGGGCCAGTCGTTATGGCCGTCGATCAGGGGGGTGGCCTTCAGCACCTTGGCGACCCGATCCGCATAGGGATCGGCGGCGGCGTGGACGGCGGGGGCGGCGAGGAGGAGCGGCAGCAGGGCCAGGGACAGGCTTTTCATGGGGCGGCAAGCTAGGGCCGCGCCGTCGCAAGTCAATCTCCCGCCGGATGCCATAATCGATCCAGAGGGCTTTCCCCTTCCGCCCCGTCTGCTACTCCTTGGCCAGAATGATGATCGATCCGCTCGTCCTGCTGCAGGCCTATTCCATCGGCGTCTTTCCCATGGCCGACGACCGCGATGCGGACGAGGTCTATTGGGTCGAACCCAAGCGGCGCGCGATTCTGCCGCTCGACGGTTTCCACCTGTCGCATTCGCTCTCCAAGACGATCCGCAGGGACCATTTCCGGGTCAGCGCGAACCGCGCCTTTGCGCAGATATTGGCGCTGTGCGCGCAGGCCGCGCCAGATCGCCCCTCGACCTGGATCAACCATCAGATCGAAGCCGCCTATCGCCACCTGCACGAAGCCGGCTTCGCCCATTCGATCGAGATATGGGAGGGCGACGAACTGGTGGGCGGCCTCTATGGCGTCGCGATCGGTCGCGCCTTTTTCGGCGAATCCATGGTGTCGCGCCGGACCGATGCGTCGAAAGTGGCGCTGGCCTGGCTGGTCGCGCGGCTCCGCGTCGGCGGCTTCACTCTGCTCGACTGCCAGTTCATGACCGATCATCTGCGCACGATGGGCGCCGTCGAAATCAGCCAGCGCGACTATCTTCAGTTGCTGGGCGCGGCGGCCGGCGGCGTGGCGCTGGGGGCCGGGGCGGGCGCATTGTCGCGCGGTTCGGGCGTGGCGGCCGAACGGGCGTTTGCGCCGCTCGCGGGCGATGCCGTCACGGGCTCGCCCTTGGCGCCCAGCTTCACCGTCTCCGGCCCGGTTTCGGGCCAGGCCATTGCACAGCTTCTGACCCAGACGTCATAGATCGGGTGCTGCACGACATTGCGGTCGGGCCGTTCGCGGAACAGCCAGCCGGAAAAATTGCGCCGCCATTTGCCGTCGGCGCTGCTGCGCACGTCCAGTTGGATGAAGGCGCCGGTTTCTTGCACATTTTCCCAGGGCGCGCTGGTTTCGCACGCCTGTAGCCGCACGATCGCGTCGCCCACGCGCAGCGCTTCGCCCGGCTTCATCGTCAGGTCGCGGGTCAGGCCGTTGCGCTTGTTGAGCAGGCCGACGACGGCGGTGCGTTCCGCCATCGGCGTGGTGCCGGGCAGGGCGGTGCCGGCGACCGACCGGATCGGCGATCCTTCCACCTTGACCGGGCCGGTCTGGTTGCCCGCAGGCACGTCATTCTTGCCGCACGCGGCCAGGGCCAGCGCGCAGGACAGCAGAGGCGCGTACAACAGGATCGGCGGGACGCCCCCCGCCGGACGCCGGCTCATGCCGCGTCGGGGCTCCACGCCTCATAATCGCCGGTCGCCTTCTGGCGCTGGCCGCCCTTTTCGAGCGCGCCCGACGGGCGATAGGCGTGGGCGGTGCCAGTGGCGTTGGGGGTCGATTCCAGTTCCCAGATGCGCGGCGGCGGCAGGAAGCTTTCGGGCGCACCCTCGATCGAATGATGCAGCCAGCCATGCCATTCGGCGGGCACGCGGCTCGCGTCGTTGACGCCATTATAGATGACCCAGCGGCGCGTCAGGCCATTGGGGTCGATGCCGCCCTGATAATAGACATTGCCCTGATGGTCTTCACCGACCTTGCTGCCCTTGCGGGAGGTGAAGAGAGCGGTGCCGATGGTCGCGCCATCCCACCAGGTGAAGATCTTGCCGAGGATTCCCATGGGCCAAGCGCTTAGCCGCTGCGACGGGCGCGGGCAAGGAGGATATGGCGCTATCGGGGCGCGGCCGGACAGAAATTGCGGTCGGTCGTGACCTTGCCGCCCGGCACCGCGCAACCGCCCCAGTTCACGCGGTCGCCTTCCGCGATGCCCAGCTCCGCCGCGCGCCCGCCGCGCAGTTCCAGCACGGCGGCGACGGGAATGCCGGCGGACACCGGGATGCGCGAATACGGTTCGGCGTTGCTCTTCAGGAAAGCGATCGTCCCGTCGGTATGGATGAACAGCATGTCGAGCGGGATCAGCGTATCCTTCATCCAGAAGCTCGCGGTGCGCGGCGGGTCCATCGGGAACAGCATCCCTCCGTCAGCGGCGAGTTCCTTGCGGAACATCAGCCCCTTTTCCTGCTCCTGCGGCGTGGCGGCGACCTCGACGTCGAACCGATGCCCGCCCTTGGCGGTCGAGATGACGACCGGCAGCGCGGCGGTGACGGCCTGCGCCTGCGCGCTATTGTCGGCAGCGGGCTTGGGGCTGGAGCAGGCGGCCAGCAGGCCGAGGACGAGAAGGGCGGGGAGGCGGATCATGCCCCCTGCCTAATGCGATTCGCGGCCGTTGGGGAGGGTATTAACCGTCAATGTGCTGGGGGAGGGGAGTAGCTGCAAGCGACCAAAAGAGGTCGCTTCTGTTTACCGATTTGGCCGTCGCTTTTGACGCCGAGTTCGCTTGTCATTATCGCCCCGACAACCAACGGATCGGTTGAGTTTTAGTCCCAAACAGACGACAGAAGATGTTCTGGACAGCTTGTGCTGCAATCATCGATAGCCAAAATGATGCGATGATGGAAAGGCCAACTGCGACATAAGTGGCCGTTTTGCTGAAGTCGCCGGTTAAGCGGCCTACAATCAGGCTAATACCCGTTGGGCCGAGAAGCAACGGTATCCGCACCGCCAAGATCGGAACAACCCAACCTGTCCGTGGTCTGCCCGGTAGGCTTGCCAGATAGCCGCCGATCAACCCACTTCCAAGCAAACCAACTATCCAAAGGACGCCAGCACGAATTGCGATGGTCTCTGTCGTCAAATCTGTCACGCTTCCCCCACAGGGAGGGGTTACCTAATTGAACGTCTTCAATCCAGCACCATCGTCCTTAACCTGACAGTCCGCTTCCCACCCCTTTTTGCCATTCAAAGATAAGCCGATATCGTCACGTCTCCGCGTTCTCCGCGCGATAAAAATCTAATCGTGCGGAGAACGCGGAGATTAAGCGGAAAGAGGCCTCCGGTCGTTTTCGCGCTGTTGAGAGGGCATGAAAACTGCGGCGACCTTCCAACCCAAAATCCCTCTTCCAATGTAGGATTTCATCTGATTTATCCTTGTCGATGGAACCGCACCCCACCGCCAATCCGCCCGCGCCCTGCGCGCCCATCGCGACCGACCCCGTCCGCTGGACGCCCGACAGGCAGCGCCGCTTCCTCACCAGCCTGCTCGCCACCGGCAATGTGACGCAGGCGGCCCGCGCCGTCGGCATGTCGCCCGCCAGCGCGCATCGCCTGCGCCGCCGCCTGGCCGGTACGCCGTTCGACCAGACCTGGGCCAATGCCCTGGCGCTCCATGCGCAAAGCCTGGCGGATCCCTTCGGCGCTGATCCCACCCGACCCGTGACCCGACAGCCGCGTGGCTGATGCGCGGGCGGCGCGCGATCCTGACCCAATAGGGACGCGACTATGACCCAAGGGGCGCGTCGCTATGGCCTCACCGGCGCTTGACCGACGCTTCGTCCTGTCTTTCGCGCGCGAAATCATGCCATCAACGGTGTGAACTTCGCGCCCATGACCCGGTTGTGACCCCGATCTATTCCTCTTCCGCCGCCATCGGCTCCCCTGGCGGGGCATCGACCCAGCGCCGTGCGACGGCATAATCATGACCCGCGCGCAGGAAAGCCGCGATCGCCTTCTCCCGCTGCTTGGGGTCAAGCGGCCCGGTCGCATAAGGGCCGACCCGCTTGCGCCGGGCGAAGCGGTCCGCCGCCGCCCAGGCTTCGGACGCGATCTGCGCATCGGCCTGTTCGCGATCCTCCTCGCCGATCCCCGCCGCGCGCAGTTCCTCGCCGATGCGCCGCGCGCCATAGCCGCGCCGAGCCAGCGCCCCGCTCTTCATCACGGCATAGCCGGCATCGTCGATATAGCCCAGTTCCCCGAAGCGGTCGGCCAGCCCTTCCGGGTCAGCGGGCTGTTCGCCGCCCCAGCCGCGCTCCTTGATCTTGCGCTTGAGATAGGCGAGCAGCTTGCCCCGGCTGGTGGCGAAGCGGGCGACATGGCGCAGCGCCATGTCGCGCAACGCGCTTTCGTCGAGCGGTGGAGGGAGGCGTTTGCCGGTCATCATGATGCAACATGCGACATGCGCCATCTTTATGCCACAGTCGGGCCGGAATTTCACCGCGCCTTGTCGGCTATGAGTGCGTGCTGGAATGCAATATCCGGTGCATGTCGCAGTCAAAGATGATAGCGGCCGCGCCTTCACGATTTTTATGACATTGGGTGAAACCAATATGACGGGTTCGCAAGAGATGATGGCACCGACGCCGACCACCGATGATCTGCCGCGCCGCTTCTCCGATTTCGGGACGCTGGGCGAAGCGCTGGACTATGCGGCGCAGGGCAAACGCGGCCTCAATTTCCACGATGCGCGGGGCAATCTTGCGCGGCCCTATCCGTTCAGCGAATTGCGCGCCGACGCGCTTGCCTGCGCCCACCGCCTGATCGCCCATGGCGTGAAGCCGCAGGACCGCGTCGCCCTGGTCGCCGAAACCGGCGCCGATTTCGCCCTGCTCTTCTTCGGCATCGTCTATGCCGGCGCCTGGCCGGTGCCGCTGCCGCTGCCGACCAGCTTCGGCGGCAAGGAAAGCTATATCGACCAGCTCAACGTCCAGCTTTCCAGCTGCGACCCGATGCTGTTCCTCTTCCCCAAGGAACTGGAAGAGATGGCCGGCGAATCCGGCCGGCAGAAATCGGTCGAAAGCATCGCCTTCGAGGATTTCATCGCCCGCGACGCGTCGCCCGTCGACCTGCCGCAGGCGCGCACCGACGAGATCGCCTATCTTCAATATAGCAGCGGCTCGACCCGCTTCCCCCATGGCGTCGCGGTGACGCATCATGCGCTCCTGTCCAACCTGTCGGCGCACAGCCACGGGATGCAGGTGCAGGACAGCGATCGCTGCATCAGTTGGCTGCCCTGGTATCATGACATGGGCCTGGTCGGCTGCTTCCTGTCGGTCGTCGCCAACCAGGTGTCGACCGACTATATGAAGACCGAGGATTTCGCCCGCCGTCCGCTGGCCTGGCTCGACCTCATCAGCCGCAATGAAGGCACCTCGATCAGCTATTCGCCGACCTTCGGCTATGACATTTGCGCCCGCCGCATCTCCAGCCAGACCAAGGCGGAGGACCGGTTCGACCTGTCCCGCTGGCGGCTTGCCGGGAATGGCGCGGACATGATTCGCCCCGACGTGATGCAGAGCTTCGTCGATGCCTTCGCCGATGCGGGGTTCAGCCCCAAGGCCTTCCTGCCCAGCTATGGCCTCGCCGAAGCGACGCTGGCCGTGACCATCATGCCGCCGGGCGAGGGGATCATCGTCGAACTGGTCGAGGAAACCGACCTGTCGGGCGGCGACGCGACAGAGGGGCGTCCCCAGCGCTTCCGCTCGATCGTCAATTGCGGCAAGCCGGCCAAAGACATGATCGTGGAAATCCGCGACGAGGATGGCGGCCTGCTGCGCGAGCGCCAGATCGGCAAGGTCTGGACCACCGGCCCCAGCCTGATGGTCGGCTATTTCCGCGACGAAGCCGCGACCAAGGCGTGCATGGCGGATGGCTGGCTCGACACCGGCGACATGGGCTATCTGAGCGACGGCTATCTCTACATCGTCGGCCGCGCCAAGGACATGATCATCATCAACGGCAAGAATCACTGGCCGCAGGATATCGAATGGGCGGTCGAGCAACTGCCCGGCTTCAAGCAGGGCGACATCGCCGCCTTCGCCATCACCACGCCGGGCGGCGAGGAAGCGCCCGCGGTGCTGGTCCATTGCCGCACGTCGGACAATGAAGAACGGTCGCGCCTGCGCGACCAGATCCGCGAGCGGGTCCGCGCCATCACCGGCATGAACTGCGTCGTGGAACTGGTGCCGCCACGCACCCTGCCGCGCACCAGTTCGGGCAAACTCAGCCGGTCGAAGGCGCGCAACCTCTATCTGACCGGCGAAATCCGGCCCTATGATATCGCCGCCTGACACTCGGCTCGATCGCGATATCCTCTCGGCCAAGGTTACCGATTGATAACCCATGACTGCTAACCCGGTCATGTGGGTAGCAAGCAGGACCAAGCCGTAGAACCGGACCGCCAGGCGCGCGCGTCGCTGCGCGCCATGGCGGGCCTTTCGCCCGTGAAGGACGAAGCGGGCCTGCGCGTGCTGGAGGCCCAGCTGCGATCCGCCGACAGCGTGGCCATCCTGCGTCATGGCATGAATATCTGCGGCCTGCTGTTTCTGTGGGAGGTCTTTTCTCATTGCTGCTCGCCGGTTCTGCTGGGCGGGTGGAGCGCGGCGCTGATCGCCGCGACGACCATCGCCCTGCTGCTCGACCGGCAACGGGGGCGCGCGAAGAATATCGGCCTGTCGCCATCCGATCTGCGGCGGCATGGGCTGGGAGGATTGTTGCAGGGGCTGGTCTGGGCTGCCTGCATGGTGCTGGTGTCGCGATCCGGCCAGACTGCTGAACTGGTGGCGCTCTGGACCCTCATCAGCTGCATCATGGTCTGCGGCGCGATCAGCTATGCGGCGACCCCGCTGTCCGCCACGGCCTATTTGCTACCCTGTATCCTGGGTCTTTTCGCCATGTTCGACCAAGGCGGCCAGATGCCGTTGCGGGCGCTGGCGACCAGCTACGCCCTGTCGCTGCTGGCTGGCTGTTTCATCTATGCCCGCACCTTTGCGCGGCAGCACAGCACGACCGCGCAACTGGCCGAAAAGAGCGAAGTCGTCAGCCTGCTGCTGCGGGAGTTCGAGGGAGGGGGATCGGACTGGCTGTGGCAGACCGACGCGCTGCGGCGGATCAGTGGCGTGTCCGGCCGTTTCGCCGAAACGATGGGGATGCAGCCGGCGGAGCTGGAGGGAGCGCCGCTGGTGCAAATGCTGGCGGGCAGCGGTTGGGACGACGGCCGGTTCGCAGCCGGCCTGCACAGCCTGGCCGACTATTTGAAGCGGCGCGAGAGTTTCAGCAATCTGCTCCTGCCGGTCGAGGTCAAGGGCCAATGGCGCTGGTGGGAGCTGTCGGCTTCGCCTCGCCACGATGAAAACGGCATTTTCCAAGGGTTCCGCGGGGTCGGGTCGGACGTGACGGCGCAGCGCGAATCGGCCGACAAGATCGCGCAGCTCGCCCGTTTCGATCCGCTCACCGGCCTGCCCAACCGCAGCCATCTGCGCGAGGTGCTGGACCAGTCGATGGACGCGGCGAAAGGCCGCTCGCCCGGCTGCGGTTTCCTGATGATCGATCTCGACCGCTTCAAGTCTATCAACGACACGCTGGGCCATCAGATCGGCGACAAGCTGTTGAGCCAAGTGGCGCGGCGGCTGCGCCAGGTCTGCGCGACCGACATATTCTGCGGCCGGATCGGCGGCGACGAATTCGCCGTCATCATGCCGGATGTCGCCGATAGCGCGGCCATCCCCCGCCTGTCGTCGGCGATCATCGGGGCGCTTTCCGCCCCCTACCAGATCGACCAGCATATGCTCTATGTCGGCGCATCGGTCGGATCGGCTTTGTCGCCGATGGATGGCCGCGCGTCCGAAGCCTTGATCCGCAGCGCCGACCTCGCCCTCTATCGCGCCAAGGATGAGGGCGGCGGTGTGCATTGCGCCTATGAGCCGCGACTCCACGCGCAGGCGGAGGAGCGGCGGCAGCTGGAACTGGCGTTGCGCGAGGCGCTGGAAAAGGATCAGTTGCACGTTCTCTATCAGCCCGTAGTCGATGCCGACCAGGGCGTGGTGCTGGGGTTCGAGGCGCTGGTGCGCTGGACCCATCCACAACTGGGCGTCATATCGCCGGTCAAGTTCGTACCGGTGGCGGAGGAAGCGCGGCTGATCGCGCCGATCGGCGAATGGGTGTTGCGCACCGCCTGTATGGAGGCGGTGACCTGGCCGGACGATATCCGGATCGCCGTCAATGTCTCGGCCGAGCAGCTGACCCATCCCAGCTTCGTCGCCGCGGTCGTGACCGCGCTGGCGCAGAGCGGGCTCGACGCGCGCCGGCTGGAGCTGGAGGTCACCGAAAGCGTGTTCATGAACGAGGATGCGGGCGCGCTCAAGGTGCTGGACCAGTTGCTCAGCCTGGGTATCCAGCTCTCGCTCGACGATTTCGGCACCGGCTATTCCTCATTGGGCTATCTCAGCCGTACCCGGTTCAACACGATCAAGATCGATCGCAGCTTCGTCGTTGGCGCGTCCAAGAATACCGCCGAAAGCCTGGCCATCATCCGGGCCGTGGTGACGCTGGCCGAAAGCCTGGGCATGAGCACCACGGCCGAGGGCGTGGAGACCGAGGCCGAATTGCAGATGGTCCGGCGGCTGGGCTGCAAGAAGGTGCAGGGCTATTATTTCGGTCGGCCGATGCTGCCCCAGGACGCGGCGCGCCTGTTTCCGAAACCCCAGCGGGCCGCCATCGGCTGACGCCGCTCTAGCCGGCCTGCAATTGCCGCTCGACCATCGTCCACAGCGAGGCGAAGGCCTGTGCCGGCGGCGAAGTCGGGGCGAAAGCGCCTAGCGGCTTGCGGCGCACCGTCATCTGCTCGATCGTGCTGGCCATCGGAATGGCGGGCCAGCCCGACTGGCTGTCCAGCGCCGCGCGATGCAGGCTGCGGCGGCGATCGACCATCGAATAGACCGGCAGGATCGGCGCATGGTTGCCGCCGCGCTGGACCAGGTAGCGGGCGACCTCGCCCATCGCCCGCTGCGACAGGGGGGACGGGATGACGGGGATGACGATCAGGTCGGCGGCGCGCAGCACCTGCTCGCTGGTCTCGGTCAGGCCGGGCGGGCAATCGAGGATGATCCGGTCATAGTCGCGCCCCAGGCTCTCGATCAGCTTGGCCAGCCGCTTCTTCTTGTCCATTTCGCGGAACAGATGGTCGAGGCTGCGCAAGGAGGTGTCGGCGGCGATCAGGTCCAGTCCCGGCACGGTCGACGGCTGGATCAGCTTGCGGACGTCCACATCCTTGCTGAAGATCGCCTGCGCCGCGTCGCGGCTTTCCGTGTCGGTGGAGAGCAACCAGCTCGACGCGGCCTGCGGGTCGAGATCCCAGAGGAGGGTGCGCCGCTTGGAGATGCAGGCCGATGCCCAGGCCAGGTTGATCGCGAAGGTGGTCTTACCCACGCCGCCCTTCAGACTGTAGACGGCGATGGTCGCCAATGTCGGTTCCTTTGCCATGAGGAGAGAAGCTACGGCTTCCCGCCATCAAAGCAAGCGCTCAGATCATGGCTTTGTTACGCGCCTGTGACGTGGCGACATGAGACAGGGAGTTGGACAATTATATCGCATTTTCAGAACATAGATCGTTTCGGATATGCAATGATAGAGTGTTTAGATTTTTATAGAATTTCCAATACCTTATCCTGCGGCCGGCAGAAGCGAACGCCCTTCTCGGTCTCGACGAAGGGGCGATTCACATAAGCCGGATTTGACGCCATTGCGTCCAGGATCGCACTGGCGTCCAAGGTAGGCAGGCCGCGTTCCTCTGCGTCGGTGCCCATCTTGCGGATCGCCTCCGCCGGGGTCAATCCGGCGTCGGCGATGATCTGCGCCAGCTTGTCGCGGGTGAACGGGGTTTTCAGATACTCGATCACCTCGACCTCGACGCCCGGCGTCTCTTCGAGGATCGCCAGCGTCTTGCGCGACGTGCCGCATTTGGGGTTGTGCCAGATGGTCGCCTTCACGCGTCGCCCTCCCGCGCCAACCATTCCTCCAGCCATTTGATCGTGTAGTTGCCGTTGAGGAAATCGGGATCGCGCAGCAGCGCCTGATGCAGCGGGATGGTGGTCTTCATCCCTTCGATCACATATTCCTCCAGCGCCCGCTTCAACCGCATGATCGCGCCCTCGCGGGTGCGGCCATAGACGATCAGCTTGCCGATCATGGAGTCATAGTAGGGCGGCACCTTATAGCCCTGATACAGGCCGCTATCGACGCGGACATGCATGCCACCCGGCACGTGATAGCTGGTCACGGTGCCCGGCGACGGCGCGAAGGTCTTTGGGTCTTCGGCGTTGATGCGGCATTCGATGGCATGGCCGGTGAAGCGCAGTTCGTCCTGCGTGACCGACAGCGGCTTGCCTTCGGCGATGCGGATCTGTTCGCGGACCAGATCCATGCCGGTGATCATTTCGGTCACCGGATGTTCGACCTGAAGCCGGGTGTTCATTTCGATGAAGTAGAATTCCCCATCTTCCCACAGAAATTCGATCGTGCCCGCGCCGCGATAGCCCATATCGGCCATCGCCTTGGCGCAGACGCCGCCGATGCGGTCGCGATCGGCCTGGCTCAGAATCGGGGAGGGGGCTTCTTCCAGCACCTTCTGGTGACGCCGCTGGAGCGAACAATCGCGCTCGCCCAGATGGATGGCGTTGCCATTGCCGTCGCCGAACACCTGGATTTCGATATGGCGCGGATTGCCGAGATATTTTTCGAGATAGACGGTCGCGTCGCCAAAGGCGGCCTTCGCTTCCGACCCGGCCTGCTGCATCAGCGTTTCCAGCTCGTCGGGCGAATTGCACACCTTCATGCCGCGACCGCCGCCGCCGGACGCGGCCTTGATGATGACCGGATAGCCGGCCTTTTCCGCGATCGCCTTGGCTTCCTCCAGGTCGCTGATCGCGCCGTCGGAGCCGGGGACGAGCGGCAGGCCCAGCGCGCCGGCGGTGCGCTTGGCTTCGATCTTGTCGCCCATGGTGCGGATATGTTCGGGCTTCGGCCCCACGAAGGCGATGCCGTGCGCTTCGACGATTTCGGCGAACTTGGCGTTTTCCGACAGGAAGCCATAGCCCGGATGGATCGCATCCGCGCCGCTGATCTCGGCTGCGGAAATGATCGCCGCGACGTTCAGATAGCTGTCCTTGGCCGCGGGCGGCCCGATGCAGATCGCTTCGTCGGCCAGCCGCACATGCATGGCGTCGGCGTCGGCGGTCGAGTGGACCGCCACCGTCTTGATGCCCATTTCATGGCAGGCGCGGTGGATGCGCAGCGCGATTTCGCCGCGGTTGGCGATCAGCAGCTTTTCAATGGCCATGGGTCCGACGGCCTTATTCAATGACGATCAGCGGCTGGTCGAATTCGACCGGCTGGCCATTGTCGACCAGCACGGCCTTGACCGTACCGGACACGGGTGCGGCGATCGCGTTCATGACCTTCATCGCTTCGACGATCAGGATCGTCTCACCGGCGGCGACCTGCGCGCCGATGCGGGCGAAGGGGGCGGAGCCGGGTTCGGCGGAGAGATAGGCGGTGCCCACGATCGGGGATTTGACCAGCGTGCCGGCGGGCAGTGAAGCCTCGGCCGGCGCGGCGGCGGGCGCCGGAGCAGCGGCTGCCACAGGGGCCGCGGCGGCGGGCGCAGGCGCGGCGGCATAGACCGGCGCGGTGCTGGCGGCGGCCTTGCGCGCGACGCGGATCTTGCGGTCGCCGTCCTCGACCTCGATCTCGGTCAGATTGGTGTCATCGAGCAGCGCGGCCAGATCGCGCACCAGCTGTACGTCTACCTGCATTGCGCCCTTTTCTTGTTTTTCGGTCATGTTGAAGTCCCTGGCCGGTGAATATCGTTTCTGGTGCCCGCGCCTATGCGCATTTACGGCAAAGCGCAACTTTTGTACGCCCAAACGCGCCCCTTCACAGTTCCAGCGCGGCTTCCAGCGCCAGCATGTAGGACATGGGGCCAAAGCCGGCGATCGTCCCCTTGGCCGCCATGCCGACATAGCTTTTGTGGCGGAAGGCTTCGCGTTGATGCGGGTTGGACAGGTGGATTTCGATCACCGGCACGGTCACGGCCTTGATCGCGTCATGCAGCGCGACCGACGTGTGCGTGAGGCCGCCGGGATTCATGATGATCGCGTGGGCGCCTTCCGCATGGGCTTCCTGCACCCAGTCGATCAGATGGCCTTCATGGTTGGACTGGCGAAAATCGATTTCGACATGGGCGCGCGTAGCGGCGTCGTCCATCCGCTCGGCAATGTCGTCCAGCGTGTCATAGCCGTAGATTTCCGGCTCGCGGGTGCCCAGCATGTTCAGATTGGGTCCGTTCAGCACATAGATTTTACGCATGTCGGCCATGGCGATCCCCTTGCATGTTGCGACCGGGGCAAGGCCGCCCCTATATGCGGCACGATCCTTAGCCCTTCATGTCTCGCTTAGTCGAGACATCTTCGCATGTTCGGGAAAGCTATAGTGAGCACAGACGGCACCATCTCCATCCACATCAATGGCGAACATCGCCGCATCCGCGACGGCCTGACGCTCGCGCAACTGGCGAGCGAACTGGGCTTCGTGCCCGAAAAGGTCGCGGTGGAGCGCAATCTGGAGGTCGTGCCGCGATCGACCCTGGCGCAGGTCATGGTCGAGGATGGCGACGAACTGGAGATCGTCCATTTCGTGGGCGGCGGCGATCATCCTGTCGCCGGCAACGGCGGGGCGGTATCCGCCGCCGACGATAGCTGGACCGTGGCGGGCAAGACCTTCCGGTCGCGCCTGATCGTGGGGACCGGCAAATATAAGAGCTTCGAACAGAATGCGGCCGCGCTGGCCGCTTCGGGCGCGGAGATCGTCACCGTGGCGGTGCGCCGCGTCAATGTCAGCGATCCCAAGGCGCCGATGCTGACCGACTATATCGATCCCAAGAAGATCACCTACCTGCCCAATACCGCGGGCTGCTTCACCGGGGAGGATGCGATCCGCACCCTGCGGCTGGCGCGCGAGGCGGGCGGCTGGGACCTGGTGAAGCTGGAAGTGCTGGGGGAAGCGCGCACGCTCTATCCCGACATGGTCGAAACGCTGCGGGCAACCGAGATATTGGCCAAGGAAGGCTTCAAGCCGATGGTCTATTGCGTCGATGATCCGATCGCGGCCAAGCGGCTGGAGGATGTCGGCGCGGTCGCGATCATGCCGCTGGGCGCGCCGATCGGATCGGGCCTGGGCATCCAGAACCGGGTGACGATCCGCCTGATCGTGGAAGGGACCAAGCTGCCGGTGCTGGTCGATGCGGGCGTGGGCACCGCGTCGGAAGCGGCGCAGGCGATGGAACTGGGCTGTACCGGCGTATTGATGAACACCGCCATTGCCGAGGCCAAAGACCCGGTGCTGATGGCCGCCGCGATGAAGGCGGGGGTCGAGGCCGGGCGCATGGCGTATCGCGCCGGGCGCATGGGCAGGCGGATGTATGCCGATCCGTCCAGCCCGCTGGCGGGGTTGATCTAGCGTTTATTCCGTGTGTTCCCGCGAAGGCGGGAATCCAGTTCTGCCGTCTGGCCTGGGTTCCCGCCTTAGCGGGAACACGCGGCGCTTTTGCAGGACCGCTCTAAGGCCCGGAATTCGCACGCAGGTCCAGCCGGCTCGCCCGGTCGAAAATCGCCAGCACCAGCGGATCGGACTCCGCTGCGCGCATCGCGACCTGAAATTCGACCGGGGGCATGGCGGGCGCATCGGGCACCGGCACCAGCCGCCCGCTTGCGATGGGTTGGCGCACCATCGGATGGGGAAAGATGCCGATCCCGCCGCCTTCCAGCACGATGTCGATCATCGTGCGGACATTGTTGCACAGGTTGAGCGGGCAATCGGCCAGGTCCGACGCGGCGATCGCCTCCTTCATGATGCGATAGAGCGGCGACAGGTTGGTCAGCGACCAGATCGGCGTCCCGGCCGCATCCATGGTGCGCACCGTCGACGGACTGGCCAGCCAGAGCAGGTCGACGCTGCCGATCGGCGCGGTGCGCAGCATCGGATGGGCGATCCGGCCGGCGGCAAAGGCGATGTCGGTGCGGCCGGAGGCGAGTTGCTGGATCAGGTCGACCGTCAGCGCAATGTCCACCTCCAGCGACACGTGGGGCAGGTCATGGCCCAGTTGCGCGACGAAGCCGGGCAGGCAACTGGCCGCAGCAATCTCGCCCGCGCCGATTCGGATGATCCCGGTCGCGCCCGATATGTCGCTACACCCCATCAGCACCCCCTGGAAGCGCGCCCAGAGCGGTTCGCTTTCGCGCACCAGCTCGCGCCCGGCCGGGGTCAGCGCCATGGCTCGCCCCTCCCGCCGGAACAGGGCGGTGCCCAGATGACTTTCCAGTTCGCGCACGCGCGCCGAAATGGCGGGCTGGGTCGTGTTGAGCCGCGCCGCCGCCGCTGCGAAGGTGCCCAGCCGGGCGATCCAGAGCAAGGTTTCAAGATGGTAGAAGGCGATGCGATTGATAGACATTGCTTATGCTTAACTGAAAAAACAAATCATTGGTATTGATTGGTCGCGCTGCCTAAGAACGGTGTGAACTTTCAAAACAGGAAGGATGCCGATGGCCAGGAAGCTTTACCCCGATGCCGCTGCGGCGCTGGAAGGATTGCTGTTCGACGGGATGCATCTGTGCGCGGGCGGCTTTGGCCTGTGCGGTATTCCTGAACGGCTGATCGACGCGATCCGCGATTCGGGGGTCAAGGATCTGACCATCGCCTCCAACAATGCCGGGATCGACGGCGAGGGACTGGGCAAGCTGCTGCGCACGCGCCAGGTCAAGAAGATGATCTCCTCCTATGTCGGCGAGAACAAGGAGTTCGAACGGCAATATCTGGCTGGCGAACTGGAAGTCGAATTCTGCCCACAGGGCACGCTGGCCGAACGCTGCCGTGCGGGCGGGGCGGGCATTCCGGGCTTCTACACCAAGACCGGCGTCGGCACGCAGGTGGCCGAGGGCAAGGAAGTGAAGAGCTTCGACGGCCAGGATTATATCCTGGAGCGCGGTATCTTCGCCGACGTCGCGGTCATCAAGGGCTGGAAGGCCGACGAGAGCGGCAACCTGATCTTCCGCAAGACCGCGCGCAACTTCAACCAGCCGATGGCGACCGCGGCGAAGATTTGCATCGCCGAAGTCGAGGAAGTGGTGCCGACCGGCAGCCTGGATCCCGACGCGATCCATCTGCCCGGCATCTATGTGAAGCGCATGATCGTGGGTGCGCCCTATGACAAGAAGATCGAATTCCGGACGGTGCGGACGCGGGAAGCGGCCTGATGTCGGTGACGATGCGCATGGCGCCGGCGCTGCTGCTGGCGCCGCTGGCCGCCTGCGCGACCGTAGCGCCTACGCCTGTTGCCGCGCCGGCCGCCAATCCGCCGGCCGGGATGCAGTATCTCTACGGGTCGGGCGAGGGCGCGGCGCTTTCGGTGCAGGCCTGGAACGCGCTGCTGGCCTATGTATCGGCCAAGGTGAAGGCGCGCCCGGCCGACAGCGTCGTGCTGGCGGAGGGCGCGCGCCTCGCCGCGCCGCGCTTCGTACCCTGTGGCGACAAGCCGTTCGCCGCGGTGTTCGACGTGGACGAAACGGTGATGCTCAACACCGGTTATGAATATCATGACGCGAAGACCGGCCGGGGCTTCGACGCTGCCGCCTGGGACGCATGGGAGAAGACGGGCGAGGGTGCGGTCGGGCCGGTGCCGGGCGCCGACCATGGGCTGGCCGCGCTGCGTGGCTTGGGCGTTACCGTCATCTTCAATACCAACCGGTCGGCCGCCAATGCTGATTCGACCGCGCGCGCGATCAAGGCCGCAGGGCTGGGCGATGCGGTGCATGGCCAGACGCTGTATCTAAGCGGCGACGATGCGATGGGATCGCGCAAGGATGGCCGCCGGGCGACGATCGCGGCGCGCTATTGCGTCATCGCCATGGGCGGCGACCAGTTGGGCGACTTTTCCGATCTGTTCAACGCCGCGCAACCCGTATCCGCGCGCCGCGACGCGACGCTGCAACCGCTGGTCGCGGGTCTGTGGGGCAATGGCTGGTTCGTAATGCCCAACCCCGTCTATGGCAGCGGCCTAAAGGGCGGGTTCGACGACATATTTCCGATGGACAAAAGGTGGGCGCCGCCCGCCATAGGGGAGAAATAATCATGCCCTGGACTCGTGACGAAATGGCCGCGCGCGCGGCGAAGGAATTGCAGGACGGTTTCTACGTGAATCTGGGCATCGGCATTCCGACGCTGGTGGCGAATCATATTCCCGATGGCGTGGAGGTGACGCTCCAGTCGGAAAACGGCATGTTGGGCATCGGCCCCTTTCCCTATGAGGGCGAAGAGGACGCCGACCTTATCAATGCGGGCAAGCAGACGATCAGCGAATTGCCGCAGACCGCCTATTTCAGTTCGGCCGACAGCTTCGCCATGATTCGTGGCGGGCATATCGACCTGACCGTGCTGGGGGCGATGGAGATTGCCGAAAATGGCGACATCGCCAACTGGATGATCCCCGGCAAGATGATCAAGGGCATGGGCGGCGCGATGGATCTGGTCGCGGGCGTCAAGAAGATCATCGTCGTCATGGAGCATACGAGCAAGAATGGCGATCCCAAGTTCATTCCGGCCTGCACCCTGCCGCTGACCGGCAAGAATGTGGTCGACATGATCGTGACGGACCTGTGCGTTTTCCAGCGCCCCGACCATGACAGCCCGTTCAAGCTGGTCGAATTGGCGCCGGGCGTGACGGCGGAGGATATCGCGGCTAAGACCAGCGCTCATTATGTGAGCTGAGGACGGCCAGGATGAGCCTTGACGGCGTGTATGACGACAATAATCCCTTCGCCCTGATCCTTGCGGGCAAGATTCCGTCGACCAAATTATACGAGGATGCGCACACGCTCGCCTTCCTCGACATCCTGCCGCAGTCGAAGGGGCACAGCCTGGTCATTTCCAAATGGTCCAGGGCGCGCAACATCCTGGAGATAGAGGATGAGGCGCTGGCGCAGGTGATGGCGAGCGTGAAGAAGGTCGCCAACGCCACGCGCCGGGCGCTTGCCCCCGACGGCATCCACATCGCCCAGTTCAACGGCGCGCCGGCGGGGCAGACGGTGTTTCACCTCCATGTCCATGTCGTGCCGCGCTGGGAAGGCGGACCGCTGGGATTCAGCGCCCATGCGCAGGGCGATTTCGCCGACGCGGCGCAACTGGCCGCGCTCGCCGAACAGATCCGCGCGCAGTTCTGACAGCGGACCGACTCCTTGGTTCTCAAACCGTTCAAGGCGCCCGGCGCCCGTCTCGCATTGCGGACCAAGCGGCCCGCCAAGCCTTCCACCAGCATGGAGGGCGACGCCGAAATCATCCTGGACCTGTCGCGTTTGCTGTCGCGCTGTTTCCATCCCACGCCGACGGGCATAGACCGTGTCGAATATGTCTATGCGCGCGAGTTGCTGGCGCGAATGCCCGATCGGCTGGCCTTTGCCGCGGTGCATCCGGCCGGCGGCTATTATGGTCGGCTCGATACGTCGGCCGTGCGCCAGTTCCTGGCCTTCACGATCGCCAAATGGCGCAATGTGGAATCGCCCGATCAGCGGAAGAACCGCGCGACCATCATCGCGCATCTGTTCGCGCTGCGCCCCCGGCCGGTACCCCGCGCCAGCCGGCCGCGCGTCTATCTGCAGGTGTCGCCGCATCATCTGGACGATGAGGAGCAGGTCGGCGCGATCCTGCGCGCCGAAGGGGCGAAGTTCGTCACGCTGGTGCATGACGTCATCCCGCTGTCCCATCCGGAATATGCGAGGCCGCAGGGCGCGGAAGAACATCGCCGCCGCGTCCGCACGATCGACGCCCATGCTGCGGGGATCATCGGCAACAGCCAGGCGACGATCGATGCGCTGGCGCCGCACATGCAATATGGGCTGGAAGGCCGCGCCGTCCGGGTGGCGCATTTCGGCGCCGATCCGCAGGATGTGTTCGCGCTGAAAGGCTATGCGGGGCCGGAGCGGCCCTTTTTCGTCTATATCGCGACGATCGAGCCGCGGAAAAACCATATGCTGCTGCTCAATGTCTGGCGGCGGCTGGTGGAGCGGCTTGGCAAGGATGCCCCGGTTCTGGTCATGGTCGGGCGCCGCGGCTGGGAGATCGAGAATGTCATCGATATGCTAGAACGCGGCGAGGCGGTGCGCGATCATGTGGTCGAGGCGGGAGAATTGTCCGACCGGGAAATGGAGGAACTGATCGCCGGAGCAAGGGCCATGATCATGCCGTCCTTCATCGAAGGTTTCGGAATGCCGGTCGTCGAGGCGTTGTCGGCCGGCGTCCCCGTGATCTGTAGCGACATTTCCGCGCACCGGGAGGTCGGCGGCGACGCGCCCGACTATCTCGACCCGATCGATGGCCTGGGGTGGCTGAGGTTGATCGAGGCTTATAGCCAGCCGAACTCGCCGGAACGCGATGCGCAAATCGCCCGGATCGCCGCCTGGCGTGGACCGACTTGGCAGGGCTATTTCGACATCGTAACGGATTTGCTGGAAGAAGTCACTGCGCAAGTTTCTTGACGCTCGCCGACGCAGCCCGCATGGAAGTGTAGAACCGATTGAAAGACCGGCCGTTTGCGCTGGATGGGGGCAAGTTGATCGAGCCAGGACATGATCTCTGGCGCTGGCGTGGCAAGCCTGCTCATGCATAGACCGGTGACCCATCCCTTGTTCCTGCGATCGCCGCCCTTTCCCGGCGTGGCGACATCGGTGGCGGCCGTGAGCGTCGCCGCGCAAGGCGCGCCGGTTCAGGACAGCGTGCTTCATGCCATCGCGGATGCACGGGTGGGCGGCGCCTTCTGGGGCGACCGGCCGCAGGGTGTCGCCATCGTCGTGCGCGCCGGTGTCGCCGTGCAGGCCGACCGGGTCAGCGGGATCGATCCGGACCACATCGGCATCGTCGGCGATATGCCGTCATCGGTGCATGGGCGCATATTGCGCGACCCTGTCGATCCCTGGCATCTGATCGCCGCCGCCGATGCGGTCCATGCCGATGCCGAGGACGAACTGGCGGTCGTTGCCGGCATGCTGGGCGTTGCGGTGTTCGATGCGCAGGGGGAAGAGGTGCCGGCCGACCGGTTGCGGGATGTCGCGCGTGCGCGCATCGGCATGGCGCGCTATCGCGACTGTTTCACGGACCGGGACGTGCCGGTCGAGCAGGTCATCGAGCGGCTGGGCGAATGGCGCCGCCATCTCGACAGCAATCGCGATATCGCCGCCGCCAGCGGCATGGCCTTCTGGAAGCGGGACATGATGCGCCAGTTTCTGTGGGACGGGTTGCGCGCGCCGCCTTTCCTTGCACCAGAGAAAGGCCTGCGCAGCGCGCAGCAATCGGGGCGTGCGCTGGCCATCTGGCCTTCAAGGGTGCCTGCCTCGACGGTGAGGGATGCCGAGCGGATGCAGGTTCCGATCTGCCGGGTGGAGGACGGGTTTCTGCGGTCCAATGGGCTGGGGGCCGGGCTGCATCCGCCCAGTTCGGTGGTGGTCGATCATGCCGGCATCTATTATAATGCGCTCGTTCCCAGCGAGCTGGAGCAATTGCTGGCCACCCATCCCTTCCCGCCGACGTTGATCGAGCGGGCGAAGCGTTTGCGGACCGCCATCAGCGATGCGGGCGTCACCAAATATGGGATCGAGGGTGGCCGTATGTTGGATTTGCCGGCCGGTCGCCGCACCGTGCTGGCGATCGGTCAGGTCGACGACGACATGTCCGTCCGGCTGGGTGGGGCAGGGGTGGAAGGCAATCTGGACTTCCTGTCCCGCGTGCGTCGCAGCGAGCCGGACGCATGGATCATCTACCGCCCCCATCCCGACGTCCAGGCCGGGCATCGCCGCGGCCATTTGAGCGATGCCGCGATCCTCAGCCATGCCGATGCGATCGATAGCGGGGCGCCCTTGATGGAAATGGTGCAGGCGGTCGATGACGTGCATGTCCTGTCGTCGCTGACCGGGTTCGAGGCGCTGGTGCGCGGGCAGTCCGTGACCGTCCACGGCATGCCCTTCTACGCCGGCTGGGGCCTGACCCGCGATCTGGCCGAACCCACCGGCCGCCGGGGGCGCCGCCTTACCGTGGATCAGCTTGTCGCCGGAACACTCATTCTCTATCCTCGATATATTGATCCGGTGACGCGTTTGCCGTGCGGGCCGGAATTGATGGTGGATCGCATGGCAAGTGCATCGACACCGAACGTCACCTGGCTTATCAGGGCACGAACGGCACAGGGAAAGCTACGAAGATTTATGACTTTGTGCGCAGAGTTTCTTCATGACTGACGCCTCGATCCGGACATTTCTCTTCCTGCAGGGCCCGCATGGCCCCTATTTTGCAATGCTGGCCGATGCCTTGCGCGCGCGGGGACATAGCGCGCTGCGGATCAATATAAATGGCGGCGACAAAGTCGACTGGCCGGGTGACGCCAGCGATTATCGCGGCACGTTTCGCAACTGGCCTCTGTTTTTCGACGATTTCATCGTCAACCATGGCGTGACCGACCTTATCCTCTACGGCGACTGCCGACCCTATCATGCCTCCGCGCACGGCATGGCCAGATTGCGGTCCGTGCGGGTACATGTCGTCGAAGAAGGGTATATCCGTCCCGACTTCCTGACGTTGCAGGATGATGGCGTGAACGGCAATTCGACCCTGCCGCTCGATCCGCAATGGTATTTGGACGAAGCCCGGAAGCTGGATCGGGCGGAGGTGACTTTTCCGCCCGTGCCATCGACCTTTCACGCGCGTGCGCGCAACACCATGCGCAACGGCATGGCGTCCGCATTGATGCGGCCGCTTTTCCCCTATTACCGCACGCATCGGCCACATAGTTTCATCATGGAATCAGTGGCATGGACCTATAAACTGCTGGTGGGCAAGCATGACGCGGCCAAGTCGCTGAAGGAATGGGAGAAGGTCAGAGGCCGTCCCTATTTCGCGCTGCCGTTGCAGCTCAATTCGGACTATCAGATTCGGATTCATTCGCCATTTGGCGACATGCGCGCCGCGCTGCGTTTCGTCCTCAAGAGCTTTGCGCGCCATGCGCCCGATGACGTCGCGCTGGTGGTGAAGCGGCATCCGCTCGATCCGGGCCTGGTGTCCTGGTCACGGCTGACGCGCAGGCTCGCGGCGAAATATGGCATAGGCGACCGGGTCTTCTACCTGGAGGAAGGCGACATCGCAGAACTCGTTCGCAACGCGGAGGGTGTCGTAACCGTCAACAGCACGGTCGGTACATTGGCGTTGAACGAAGGCAAGCCTGTCACGGTGCTCGGCCATGCGGTCTACAAGGTGCCTGGAATCGTCAACACCGGTCCGCTCGACGCCTTCTGGGCCACGCCCGGAAAGATGGATCACGATCTCTATTCCGCATTCCGCCGTGTGCTGATGGATCGTTGCCTTATCCATGGTGGTCTTCTGAGCGAAGAAGGGCTGACGTTGCTGGTCGATAATGCGGTGCGCCGTCTGGCTGGGAAACGGACACCTGCGACAGGCGCTACGATCGTCGCTCATCCCGCCATCGGCCGTAAATCCCTTGCCAATTCCCGTCCGTCAACTTGAACCATTTACCGGACGATTTGAGAGCGAACGATGTGACAGGTGAGGCTGGCAAGGCGCAGTTTTGCAGCGGCTGAAAGACGAAAGGCGTCTCGGGGGAAAAGGGAGAGCCGGTTTTTCCGCCAAAATCGATGCTGAAAAACTGGCGTGCGCGATCTGGATTCGACTAAATATCGCATTCCAGGCTCAAGATGATTTCGCAAGTCGCGATCCGACCGCAACGGGACCGATCATGCGGCAATATTATATTCCGTTTTCTGATGTTCGATCGAATGCGGCTTTGAACAGCAAGGACCATAGATGCGCAAGGGTATCATTCTCGCTGGCGGTTCCGGGACGCGGCTCTACCCATTGACAAAGGGCGTGTCGAAGCAATTGATGCCCGTCTATGACAAGCCCATGATCTATTATCCGCTATCGACGCTCATGCTCGCGGGTATGCGGGATATCCTTATCATCACGACGCCCCATGACCGGGCGGCATTCGAGGCCGCGCTGGGCGACGGGTCAGGGCTTGGCATCCACCTGCAATATGCGGTCCAGCCCGAGCCGGCAGGACTTGCCCAAGCCTATCATATCGGCGCGGATTTTGTAGGAAGCTGTCCTTCCGCGCTGATTCTGGGCGACAATATCTTCTATGGCCATGGCTTGGCCGACATGGTCCGCACCGCCGCGGCGCGCGAAACCGGGGCGACGGTGTTCGGCTATTATGTGAAGGACCCCGCGGCTTATGGCGTCGTGTCCTTCAATGCCGACGGACGGGCGGAAACGATCGAGGAAAAGCCTGCGCAGCCCAAGTCCAACTATGCCGTCACCGGACTGTATTTCTATGATGGGCACGCGGTCGAACTGGCGCGCAGTCTGGTGCCCTCGCCGCGTGGCGAACTGGAAATAACCGATCTCAATCGCCTCTATCTCGAACAGGGCAACCTATCGGTCGAGATCATGGGTCGCGGCTATGCGTGGCTCGATACGGGCACGCATGGGTCGTTGCTTGACGCGGCAATGTATGTTCGGATCACCGAGCAGCGCCAGGGATTGAAAATCTGTTGCCCGGAGGAAATCGCCTGGCGTCAGGGCTTCATCAACGATGCGCAGTTGGAGGAGTTGGCGGCGCCGTTGCGCAAGAGCGGCTATGGCGATTATCTTTCCGGCCTTCTCGAAGGCAGGGCGGCGCATTCATGAAGGTCATTCCCACCGGCATTGCGGGTCTGGCGATCCTGGAGCCGCGCCTGTTCCAGGACGATCGCGGCTTCTTCATGGAAAGCTGGAACAGCCGGACTTTCCGGGACGCCGGCCTGGACCTGACATTCGTCCAGGACAATCACAGCCGTTCGGATCGGGGCGTGCTGCGCGGACTGCATTTCCAGCATCCCAATCCGCAGGGCAAGCTGGTGCGGGTCACCAGCGGCAGCGTCTGGGATGTCGCGGTAGACCTGCGGCGATCTTCGGCGACATTCGGGCGCTGGTTCGGGGTTGAACTGTCGGCGGCGAACAAGCGGATGTTCTGGATTCCACCGGGCTTCGCCCACGGCTTCCTGTGCCTCGAAGACGGGACGGACTTCCTGTATAAATGCACGGCTTTCTATCAGCCCGCGCAGGAGCATTCGTTGCTGTGGAACGATCCGGCGCTGAATATCCCATGGCCTGTGGCTGGGATGGATATCCAGCTATCGGCCAAGGATCGCGACGGTCTGCCCCTGGCGCACATCCAGGCGTGCGACTGAGATGGGGGACAAGAAAGCGCTCATCCTGGGCGCCCATGGCCAGCTTGGCCGTTGCCTCGCCGCCGCCGCACCTGATGATGTGATGGTGACCGCTCTCGGATCGCATGACCTCGACATAAGGGATAGGGCAGCCGTTGGGCGCTTCATTCGCGATCTGGCGCCGGACTTGGTGTTCAACGCAGCGGCCTACACCGCCGTCGATCGTGCCGAACAGGAGGAAACGATCGCCCATGCGGTCAACGCCACCGCCGTCGGCCATATCGCCGAGGCGGCCGCTGATGCGGGTGCAACCTTGATCCATGTTTCGACCGATTTCGTATTCGACGGCGCGTCGGCCACGCCCTATGCGCCGGACGATCCGACCAATCCGCTGTGCGCCTATGGGCGCACCAAGCGGGCGGGGGAATTGCTGGCGGGCGACGCCGCTCTGGTCGTGCGCACCGCATGGCTTTATGGCCCTGACGGTGCAAATTTCGTGCGCACGATGGTGCGGCTGATGGCCGAACGGCCCGAAGTGCGGGTCGTGGCGGATCAGGTGGGGTCGCCAACCTATGCGCCAGATCTGGCCGCGGCGTTATGGCGCCTGTCGGCGCTGGGCGTGACAGGTGTGCATCATTATACCGATGCTGGTACAGCGAGTTGGTATGACTTCGCGGTGGCGATCCGGGACGAGGCGCTGGCCGTGGGGATATTGGCGCGCGGGGTGCCCGTCATCCCGATCGATACCGCCAGTTTCCCGACGCCCGCCCGCCGACCGGCTTATTCGGTGCTGGACAAGGGTTCGACATGGGCGGCGCTGGGGGAGCCATCCTCCCACTGGCGCGCCAACCTGCGCCGGATGATGACGGAGATAGGCACGCATGGCTAAGGTGATGGTGACTGGCGGCGCCGGTTTCATTGGCGCGAATTTCGTCCATTTTTGGCGTCGCACGCAGCAGAGCGATGAAATCGTCGTGCTCGACGCCCTGACTTATGCGGGAAACGCGGCCAATCTGGCGGGATTGGACGGTGTCGATCTGATACATGGCGACATTTGCGATACCGCGCTGGTGGACAAGTTGATCGCCGATTACGGCATCGACACGATCGTGCATTTTGCGGCCGAAAGCCATGTCGACCGGTCGATCACCGGCCCCGATGCGTTCGTCACGACCAATGTCGTTGGCACGCACAGCCTGCTCAAGGCGGCAAAAAATGCCTGGCTGGACCAGGGGACGGGCCGTCCGCACCGCTTCCATCATGTTTCGACCGACGAGGTCTATGGTTCCCTGGGCCCTGACGACGCGGCATTCCACGAGCAGACGCCTTATGCGCCCAATTCTCCCTATTCCGCGTCGAAGGCCGGCTCCGATCATTTGGTGCGTGCCTATCACCACACCTACGGGCTGGAAGTGACGACCAGCAATTGCTCGAATAATTACGGGCCGTATCAGTTTCCGGAAAAGCTGATCCCGCTGTTTACGCTCAATGCTTTGGCTGGACGAACAATGCCCGTCTATGGCGATGGCATGAATGTGCGCGACTGGTTGCATGTGGAGGATCATTGCGTCGGCATCGGCCTTGTCCTGCAGCATGGCAGGGTGGGCGAAACCTATAATATCGGCGGCGGTCAGGAACTGCGCAATGAACAGGTGGTCGAAGCCATTTGCCATGGGGTCGATGCGGCGTTTGCGGCCGACCCGTCCCTTGGCAGCCGATACCCCGATGCACCGGCGGCTCAGGGGCGGTCCACGATGGAACTCAAGACCTATGTCGAGGATCGCAAGGGGCATGATCGGCGCTATGCGATCGACGAGCGCAAGATACGCAGCGAACTCGGTTACGTGCCTGCCCGCGATTTTCCGCAAGGTTTTGCCGAGACGCTGGACTGGTATCTAGCCCATGAGCCTTGGTGGCGCCCCCTTGTGGCGCGCGCCAGCCTTGCCGTCTGAACGATCAATATATGGCTTGAGACGGTCGGCATCGACGTGCGATGGAACAGGTAATGCGGCCAGGCGAGGCGGCCCGGCAGGGTCCGGGCAACAGAATTTTCTTGGACTTTAAGAAGCTTTTCTGCCATTGCGTGGCCCTAGCGGGCATATCGTATTTGGAGTAACCGCGCAATGAACTTTAAATCGGGATCGAGATGCCTGTGATGCACGACGTTGTCTATCCAAATGATGGGGTTCGCTTGAGCCGATTTCGGGATTATCTCTCCAAGTTAAAGCCAAGCTTCTGGGCAATTGTTGTTATTCCAACATCCATAGCTATTATATATTATGGATTGCTTGCATCCGATGTTTATACATCCGATTCCTATTTTGTTGTAAAAAGTTCTCAGCGCGAGAAGTCGGTCACCGGATTTGCTTCCTTTTTTGCCGGTGAAGGGGCGGGTGGCTCGACTGACGAGGTTCATGCGGTCGAGGAATATCTGAAATCGCGCGACGCCCTGCGGGACGTCAATAAGGATGGGCTGGTGACGAACGCCTTTACGCGTTCTTCCATCTCGATATTCGACCGTTTTGGTAAGCTGGGAAGTGACAGTGAGGAAGCGCTGTACAAATATTTCAGCAAGCGGGTGGATTCCACTTATGACGGCGGGACATTCGTCGCGCATCTGAAGGTGCAGGCCTATACGCCGGACGATGCCTTCGAGATCAACCGGCGTCTGCTCAATCTGGGCGAAAGTCTCGTCAATCGACTGAACCAGCGTAGCCGGACCGACCTTGTTCGCTACGCGGAAAAGGAGGTCGATGAGGCGAGGGCGCGGGCTGCGACGGCAGCCGTGGCGCTGTCTACCTATCGCAACAAGCGCGGCGTGGTGGATCCTGAAAAGCAGGCGGCCGTTCAAATTCAGCTCGTGACGAAGTTGCAGGACGAACTGATCGCCAATCAGACGCAACTTGATCAATTGAGGCAGTTTACCCCGGAAAATCCCCAGGTTTCCGTCTTGCAGGAGCGCGTCGCGAGTATTCGTCGGCAAATGAGCACGGAGATGCAAAAGGTTGCGGGAGGCGCCCAGTCGCTCGCAGGCAGCGTCGCGGGCTATGAGCGTGTCCAGATGGATAGCGAATTTGCGGCCAAGCAATTGGCGAGCGCGATGGCCTCGCTGGAGGATGCCAAGAATGAGGCGCGTCGCCAGCAAATCTATGTCGAGCGTATCGTGGCGCCGAACAAGCCGGATGCCGCCCTTTACCCCAAGAGGCTTAAGGGTGTGGTTTCGGTCTTGCTGCTGGGCCTTGTGATATACGGCATCTTCCAGCTTCTCGTGGCCGCCATTTTCGAGCATCGCCAATGATAATGGGTTGGGATTTTGCTGGAGGGCTGACGCGTTTTTTTAAATCCCTGATGGTGCAGAAGCGCGTGATTTTCGCGCTTCTCATGCGCGAAGCTCTGACCCGGTACGGCCGGCATAATATCGGCCTCTTCTGGCTCTTCGCGGAACCCATGATGTTCACTCTGGGCGTTACCGCCCTATGGTCTGCGACAGGTAGAGGACATGCCAGTCAGCTACCGATCGCGGCATTCGCGCTGACCGGCTATTCCAGTGTTCTTCTCTGGCGTAACATGCCTGGTCGATGCATCGGCGCCATTCAGCCCAATGCATCGCTGATGTATCATCGCAACGTGCGGATCATAGATATCTTCATGTCGCGGCTGATCCTGGAGGCGATGGGCGCAACCGGGTCCTTCCTGGTGCTGACTCTCGCTTTCAATTATGTCGGCTTGATCGATTTACCTGAAGATGTCTTCAAAATCATCATCGGATGGACATTGCTCGCCTGGTTCGGTGCGGCGCTCGCGATTACGTTGGGGACGCTTGCGGAACATTCCGAACTGGTCGACAAGCTCTGGCATCCGGCCTCTTACCTGATGTTTCCATTATCCGGGGCTGGCTTTTTGATGAGTGCGGCGCCGCCGGCTTTCCAAAAAGTCGTGGGCTGGATCCCCATGGTCCATTGCACCGAATATATCAGAGAAGGCTATTTCGGGTCCAAGATCGTGGCCATTCACAATCTTGGCTACGTCCTGCTGGTCAATTTGATTTTGACGGCCTTCGGCCTTTTGCAGATCAGAGTAATCGCACGGAGGGGTGTGCTCAGTGATTGAGTTGCGGGACGTAACGAAAAGCTATCGCACCTCCACCGGGCTAGTGACGGTGCTCGACAAAATAAATCTGCGTGTCGAGAAAGGCGAGAAAGTCGGCATTCTGGGCCGCAACGGTGCCGGCAAGTCCACACTGGTGCGTTTGTTGGGCGGCGTCGAGCAGCCGACATCGGGCAAAATCCAATGGGATATGAGCATATCCTGGCCATTGGCGTTCGGCGGCGCGTTTCAGAGTTCGCTGACGGGGCTGGATAATCTGCGGTTTATCTGTCGCGTGTACGGCGTCGATTATCGTGACAAAATCGACTATGTGGATGATTTCTCCGAGCTAGGGCGGTATCTGCGGGAGCCGGTCAAGACATATTCTTCGGGTATGCGGGCGCGCCTGGCCTTTGCCGTCTCCATGGTGATTGAATTCGACTGTTTCCTGATCGATGAGATCACGGCCGTCGGCGATCAGCGCTTTCATGAGAAATGCCATGTCGAGCTGTTCGAGAAACGCGCTGACCGCGCGTTCCTGGTCGTATCTCACGATAATTCCTTCATACGCGACCATTGCAACAAGATGGGCGTCATTTCCGGCGGTCGCTTGGAATTGTTCGACGAGGTAGAAGCGGGTTATGAATATTATCACAAAGTGACCCATACGCATTGATCGTATCGGAGCCGGCTGTCCGATGAAGAATCTTCTAGGCATCGCGAGCGCGCGCCTTGCGTCCCGCAGGGCAAAGAAAACACAGGATGTGCGCGATTGGCTGCTGGCCGCCGACGCTTGGGGGCGGGTGGTCCGCACCGTGCGGCGTAGCAGCCGCATATGGCTCCAATATGCCCATGCGCTGCGACGCTCTGGCCAGTCTGTCGAGGCGGGGGATGCCTATCGTCGCGTTCTGGCGTTGAAGCCGGGCACCGCGGCCGCCTGGACGGGCCTTGGTATTGCATTCAAGGCGCAAGGACAGCGATCGGCGGCCATCGATGCTTTCGTCCAGGCGTTGCGGATCGACCCTCTATCGAGATCGGCTCGCGAGGAGCTTCTTCGCTATGGCGCGCGCGGAGCCGTGCCGGAAGCCGCCCATGGTCGTGCCGCCATCGCCGATGCGCTGGCTGGTCTGCGCCTGAGCCTGGACCAAGCCAATATCTGGCGGGACGAGGTCGAACAGGCCGGAATCTTTCCCGCGCTCGACTATGATGCCTTTCGCAAGCAGTCTATTATCGGCCCGCCTCCCGGCGAGGGAGCCGGCCTTGATTGCCTGAACATAAGGATCGATGCGCGCGGAGCGGCCCCTGCGCGGCTTCGTGCGACATTGCGCAGCCTGATCGTGCAAAGTCGGTCGAATTGGCGAGCGGAAGTCCTGTCTTCGTCCGATCTGCGGGAATCCCCGATCGGCAGCATGGCGCATGTCGAGCCGCGCATCCATTTCATCGATGCAGCATGGGCCGACGAAAGCGGATATATCCTCCATCTTCAAGCGGGAACGGTGCTAAACCCGCACGCATTGGCCTGGTTCGGCTGGACTGCCGGAGAGACGGGCTGTTCCCTCGCCTATTGCGACCATGACCATATGGCGCAGGACTGGAAATATGGCGCATCCTATAGCGCTCCGGTGCTGCAGCCGGTCTATGATCCTTATTGGTTCGACGATGCGTTGGTGTGCCCCGCCGCCTTCCTGACGTTTGGCGACGTGCCGGGCGGCGGCGATCGCAGGACGGTGCTGCGATCTGCCGCGGCACGCGGCACAGTGGCCCATATTCCGCGTATCCTCGCCTCCAATATGGGCGGCTCGGCGTCTTTCGTCGCTTCCGCCATGCCGGAAGGATTGGGCGCCGCTGCCCGATCGATCGCCGTCGTCATTCCCACGCGCGACAATCCGGCCTTGTTGGAACGTTGCGTAGCCAGTTTGCTGGCCAAGGCGGATAATCCCCAGCAAATCGAGATTTTGATCGTCTCCAATCGGTCGGCTCATGCCGAAACCCATGCGCTGCTTGGGCAGTTGGCGAAGCGGCCGTTGACGCGCATCCTGAATTTCGATGAGCCGTTCAATTGGTCGCGGGCCAATAATGTCGCGGCGCAGGAGACAAATGCGGAGATATTGTTGTTCCTCAATGATGATACCGAAATGTTATCATCCCATTGGGACTCGCTTCTGATCGCAACCTGGGAAAATGACGATAAGGTGGGCGCCGTGGGTGCGCGCTTGCTTTACCCTTCCGGTGGCGTTCAGCATGCCGGTATCATCCTGGGCCTGGATGGAGACGGGCCGCAGCATGAAGCGCGGTGGCAGAATGCCGATGAGTGCGGGCCACATGGGCGTTGGCTTCGGTTGCGCACAACTTCTGCGGTGACCGGCGCCTTTCTCGCCATGCCTCGTCAGCTGTTCGTGCAGGTGGGCGGCTTCAATGAGCTGGATTTCGCCATAGCCTATAATGATATCGACATGTGCCTGCGGCTTCGCGAATTGGGACGGGTCATCCTCTATGATCCCAGACTGATCTTGACTCATTATGAGTCGGTTTCGCGCGGTGCGAACTTGACCTCGCAAATGCTCGAGTGGGATCAGAGCGAACTCCATACGCTGTACATGGGTTGGGGCGACGCCTGCCTGCGCGATCCCGGTTACAACCCGCATTTTGCAACCGGCGGATATCCCTTTGACGGCTATCGCGACCCGCCGCTGGAAGAGATATTGCGTCATGTCCAGCATAGCGCATCCCCGGAACCCTGGCGTGTCGCGCGCCGTTCCTGATAGGGTGGGCATGTCGCTTGTCCTGTCACGCCGCCGACAGGCCTGCGCCGGCGATCGGTATCTTTGGACGTCGCAGAATAACCGCCATTTTCGGAAAGCCGGATGATGTTGTCAAAAAAGCAAATGTTGCCGGGCCTGCCGTTGATCGAATCGCCGCTGTTTCCAAGCTTCGTTGCCGACATGGATCTGAGCGAGTCGGAACGGACCGTCGCGGAAGATCTTTATCGGCGCGGCTACGCGGTGATCGATTTCCCTGATCCGACGATTGCAGAACGCATCGACCGGATAAAGAATCGGCTGGCTCCCATGTTCGCCATCAACATGGACGATCCTGATGCCGTCATGCCGGAGGGAGATTTGCGTATCCAAGACGCATGGCAACAGGATGAAGATGTCCGGGCGATCGCCTGCAACACGCAGATGATCGATCTGCTGAGCAAGCTTTATGGCCGGCCGGCCTTCCCCTTCCAAACGCTGAATTTCCCGGTCGGAACGCAGCAACATATGCATAGCGATTCCATTCATTTTTCCAGCCTGCCGGAACGGTTCATGTGCGGCGTTTGGCTTGCGATGGAAGATATCGGACCGGAATCCGGTCCTTTGATCTATTACCCCGGTAGCCATAAATGGCCGATCGTCTCCAATGAAATGCTGCAAATTTCGAGAGAGAACGAGCCGCGCAATGCGCCGCAGGCGCCATATGAACCGATCTGGCGATCCTTGATCGAGCAAGCGGGCATCGAGGGGGAAACTTTTCATGCGCGCAAGGGGCAGGCGCTGATCTGGCTTGCCAACCTGCTACACGGGGGCAGCACCCGCACGGATTTGCGGAGAACACGCTGGTCCCAGGTCACGCATTACTATTTTGAAGGCTGCACTTACTATACGCCTGCCTATTCCGAACCCGCGCCGGGTCGGATCGATACGCGGCATATCCTGAACATCGCCACTGGCGACATGATGCCCAACATGGTGCTGGGCAAGGTCGTGCCGGAATTGATGCCGCCGGAGCCGATATTGCAGAAAAAGCCGCTTTGGCGTCGACTCCGCCGACGCCTTATTGGCAAGGGACGCCCCCGGAAGACCGGCTAGGCGCGTTGCAAGGCCTGCGCCGTCCGGCCCGCCGATCAGGCTGGCTGATCGGCGGGAATGGGCTCTGCCTGCGATATGCGGCTGATCTTCCCGGACACCAGCTTAAGTCTCCATTCGACCTGATCCTGGTTGCCCAGCAGGATAGCCAAACTATCCGCCTGGACGAAAGCGCGTGCCGGACATTGCACGGTAAGGAGCCCATAGCCGGCAGGGTCCAGTCGGGAAAAGCTCGAGACGATTTTGCAATCGCCGATCGAACGTGATGCGTCGTCCAGCATGGCGATACGAAGGACGTCGCCGGATGCATGATCCGACATGTCGATGCCGTGATGGGTTGCGTTCATCAAGCCCAGCAGGAGGAATTTGCCCGATTGGCCGGGAACCGAAAAAGGTTCGCGCAACAGCATCGGCCTCAAGTCCGCAACCGAACCGTCCCGGTCTTTGCCGGGGCTGACGGGCGGCTGCGTCAGATCGAGGCGGAATGTGGTGCCGAACCAATCCACCGCTTCCTGCACGACCTCCACATCGACGTAGCGCGCCCCGCGCGCGAGCCAGTCCGCATTGACGTAAATGGGGAGATAGAGCTCATCGCCCGGCGGCAGCACGAATGGTATGGGCGTGCGCGGATTTTCATAGTCCAGCATCGCTCCATCTTCGGCAACGATATGGGAGCCGATATTGATCTCCATGCCCTTGCCCGGCAGGCCATTGCTCGACCACAATTTCGAACTCTCGTTACGCAAGGCAATGATGAACTGCAGCCGGCGGCCATCGTCGGACACGATCGGTCCTTCGACATATCGGAAGCTGTGCTTGCGATCAGGCAGGTCCAGCGGCTGACGCATACGGATGTTGCCGATCAGCGCCGGCACCGCATTGGGCGAGAGATTGCGTGGGCGATAACGGCGATACCAGTTGTCGCCCAATATGATGTCCCGCACCTCCTGCGCGGTTCCTTCCCAAGTGGGCCAAGCTGTTCCGTTCTGGGTATAGGCCAGGCGGTCCTGTCCCGCCATCTCCTCGACGACCTGCGCCAGGGCGCCTGCATTGCCCATCTCGAAATATTGGGCGACCGGCGCGCCTTGCCCCACCTCTCGAAAGACCGGGATGTCGCTGAGGATCACCGGGCAACCGAAATGCCCTGCTTCGACCACGGGCAAGCCAAATCCTTCCAGATAGGATGCCATGATCAAGGCGGTGACAGCGCTATAGGCGGCGCGCAACTGCCCGTCGCGGACCTCTTCTCGCAGGAAAAGGCGGCGTTCCGCCTCCGGATGGACCTTGATGCGCTCGTACAGAATCCGGGTGTTCCAGCCCGGCTTGCCGATCAGCAGCAGGTTGACATCGACGCCGCGGGACCACAGTCGTTCAAATGCGTCGAGGACGATACTGTGCCCCTTGCGCGGTTCGATCGTCCCGACCATCATGAAAGTCGGTCGGTCGCCCAGAAAGTCCAGCCATTCCGGATCCGCGGGCGCGGCACTGAAATCGGCGCCCAGACGGATATATCCCACGTTCATCGGTCGCGGCAGCTCGATCGCTTCCAGCAAGGCGTAAACCTCGTCCGCGACGGCCCGCGAAACGCAGATAATTCCGGTGGAGTGGCCCAATATGAATTCGAACCATCGTCTGAAGACAGCCGGCATACTTTCGATCGTCATGCCCGGTTTGGTCAGCGGCCCGATATCGTGAATGCCGTGGACCACGGTTTGGCCCATCGCCATGGCATTCAGCAGGCGCGGCCCCTGAATTTCCGGATATCCCCAGGAACTGTCGATCAGGAAATAGCTGTCGTCGGCCGAGTATGGCAGGCTATCGAGCGGGTTTCGTGTGATCGCTGCATTGCTGAGGTTCTTCATGCGATACCATCCCGATGAATCATCGGCATAGCTGAGAACAGTCTCCGATACTGAAGGCGTATCGCTGTTGACCAACGCTGTCGTGAGACGATGGATGACGCGCTGAATACCGGAAAGCAAAGTGCTTTGCGCCGTCGAGGTCACGTCCATGATCAGTCGAGGTGGCGCCGCGTTCGCGGGGCGAGCTTCTATCGCCGGCGCGCGGGAAGGCGCTGATACCAGCTTTTCTTCCAGCATGGCGCGCAACGCCGATACCGTGATCTCCGCGGATTTTTCCCAGCTGAACTCCTTCGCGCGTTGCTTGCCGAAGGCGACGGCGTCCTGCCGAAAGGGCGTATCCTTCAGAATGTGGCTCAGCAGCTTGGCGAGTTCGTCCGGCGTCTGGCCATCGAACAGCAGATCTTCCCTGGCAACCACTTCGCCGACCGCACCGCCGCGCGCAGCAATGAAGGGGCAGCCGGAGGCCATGGCTTCCAGCGCGGCCAAGCCGAAGCCCTCCATCAGCGAGGGCTGAACGGCTATGCTGGCGTTTCGATACAGTTTGACGAGTTGGGCATCGGATACCCATCCGGTGACGACCAGGCCGTCATCAGGCAGGCCATTGGCCGCCCACAGGTTGCGGAGTGGCGCAAGTTCCGGTTCGCTGTGATCGCCCGCGAGCACGAATTGCATCATGCCGCTTTGAACAGCCGGGATACGGGCCAGCGCTTTGACGAGCATGCCGACATTCTTGCGCCAGTCCAAACCGCCGACGTAGAGAACATAGGCCGTCAGCGCCTTTGGCAGCTTGACGTTCGTCAGGTCGGCCGCGAGCAGGTCCTCGAAATCTGCGGGCAGACCGGCACCGATCGTAACGCAATTATCCTTGTCGAACAGTTCCCGATATTCGTCCTGCGTAAAATCGGAATTGCACAAGACGAAGTCATATTTCGGCAGAGAATAAAATCGGCGATAATAGGCCGGTGCGATATTGGGGTGATGGAAATAGCGTTCCGGGAAACGGTGCGGGATCGCATCATGAAATATACAGGCGGTGGGACATTCGACATCGTCAAGGGTGACGAGGGGGGAGCTGTTGTCCTCAAAACCCTCGAAGGAACTGGGGCATAGCGCCACATCCGGCGCAATGGCGTTGATATGCGCCGCCAAGATGCGGTCATCGGCGATGCGCTGTGGCGTGTAGCCATGCGCAATCTCGCCCGCTGAGGCCGTCCCATACCATGTTTCTATGCGAATGTTCGGCAGCGTGTCGGCCAGATAGGTTCGGGCCGCGACAGCCTGATGCTTCAAATTCGCATTGAACGACACAGTAAGCTGAACGTCGGTCCGCAGGTGCAGCGCACGCAGCAGTTCACTGACATAGCGTCCGATGCCGCGAACATTGCTGGCCGTTTGAAGGCACTGACCGTCTATCCAAATATGCATTTTCTGCTGCTTCCGCAATGTTAACTCAGCATTCGAACGAGGCGTATGCATCGCCTGCATTGCCGCACCTCATTCCCGTCGATTCGCGTGTGGCTCACTTGCTGTTTCTCGCCGTTCCGCCTTTCATGCAGCGCCCCACGATCAGGCGGGCGCCAAAAAGGGGGCGCAGCTATTCAAGGCCACAGGACAGGCTTGTCGGGGCTCGCACGCATTCCCGTTATCCCGTGACATGACTGCCGCCGCCAGGCCAACAGTGGCGACAGTCAGGTTTCAATCTATCCCGTTACTGCGTCCTTCCGCCAAGCCGTGCGATATATAGTGGATCAGCGGGTCGATGCCGGCGCCGGCGACGTCGGGATATAAAGTGAGATAAGCATCGGCATCGAACAGGCCACGACGGCGGAGGCGCCGTCGAATTTTTATCGAGCGCCAGGCGTCCGACATCAAAAACCACCAGCGCGGCCGGTCATGCATGAGGACATAGACGGTACGCAGCCATTCGGCTTCGTGCGCATAGCGCTTCGCTTCCTGATTGGCGTCTTGCAACCGCGTCATCACTTTGATGATCTCGGACTGGGCGCGCGCTTCGGCGGTACGCGCGGCCATGCGATCGGATTCGGCGCGCGACAACAAGTTGCTTTCCGCAGCGGCTGCGCTGGCGGACAATCGCATGACCTGTTCGTCGGCTGCGGATAATTTGGTTTCAAGCTCCGCTATCTTGCCTTCCATGGCTTTCGCGCGCTCCATCCACCATCGCGCACCGGCGGATGGCGCCACCTGCTCGTCCTGCGCCGCGTCGGCCTGTGGCCGTGGCGATTGTTCCGATGATGTCGTTGCCGGTGCTTTCGACCGTGAGGTCGCTGCATCCGCTTCGGGGCGTTTGCGGCCCACCCTTTCCGGCGTACCGGGGATGTCTCGCTTCATCGCTTTGGGAATCGCGTCACCGCGATCGTTCTGCTTCAACTCTGCCTCCCTGCCTCATTCACGCGCTAACCTGATGTCATGGAGATCGGCGCGGCGCAACCGGAGAGGAAAGGCCGACACTTGTACGCGGCAGAAAATCTTTCCTATCGCCTTCATATCGACGTGATCGCGCAGCAGTAGATCGAATGCATATTGTCCGGGCGTCAAAGCCTGCCTATAGCTCGCGGGCCATAGATATTTGTTGGATCCCTATTCGCATGACCGCTACGAAGTTGAAGGCGCATTATGTCGAAAAGATCTGGGGAAGGTCGGATATCGCGAATTTGCCAGCTTCGCTCGAGGGCAGGCACATCGGTGAGATTTGGTACGAGGGGGCAGCCGCAGCGCCTTTGCCGTTGCTCATCAAAACCATATATACGCGCGAGAAATTGTCTATCCAGGTTCATCCGGACGACGCATATGGGCGTAGCCATGGCGTCGCGGGCGGCAAGGAAGAATGCTGGTACATATTGGACGTCGAGCCAGGCGCGACCTTGGGTATCGGCACGATCGTCCCGATGGATGCCGAGGCGCTGCGCCACAGCGCGCTGAACGGCGAGTTGGAGCAGATGATGGATTGGAAGCCGGTGGCGCCGGGCGACTTCTACTTCATTCCTGCCGGGACCGTACACGCCATCGGGGCCGGAATTTCGCTGGTCGAGGTGCAGCAAAACGTCGATATCACCTATCGCCTCTACGATTATGGACGTCCACGGGAATTGCATCTGGACGATGGGGTGGCCGTCAGCAAGGCGGCCCCTTATTTGCGCGAACCCGTGCGCCATCCGATCGGCGAGACGGCTGCCTTGCTCGATGAAGGGCCGTTCAAGGTTCATTTGCGCCATATGGCAGCGCGCGACACGCTCGACCTTGACGGTCCGCAATATTGGGTGATGGCGTTGCGCGGGAAAGGCCATTTCGGCGAGCTCCCATGGGAAGGGGGGGATTGTTGGCTGGTAGAGGGCGGTGCATCCATCTCCGCCGACATCGCTTCGGATATTATCATCGCTCATTGTTGATCGATTGCAGCTCCAGGCATCGCCAAAGCCGCGGCGGGAGCCATTTTGCCATGCGCGTGCAGGCATGTTAGTGGGGCCGATATGACAAAAGTAAAATTCGTGCAGACTTCAGATCATCTCTTTTACAAGAGAATGATGGATGCGACCTCGAAGACTGTAATAGCGTATTGCCGCAGTAACAATTTCGAATATGAAAGTTATACTGGCATTAAATTTGGTGATATGCCGTGGCATGCGGCCTATAATAGGATCGCGCAACTCAAGGAAATTCTTTCCAGAGGCTATGATGGATGGGTTTTCTACCTTGATGCCGATGCCTATATAGCCGATCTTGGCTTTGATCTGCGTAATTTCCTTGCAGACAAAGCGCATTTTGCCGGGATTTTTGCGGGTTATCACTCTCCAGATGTGAGCTATACGATAAATTCCGGCGGATTTGCGCTGAATTTTGCTCATCCAATAGCCCGTCAACTGGTTACGGACTATTTTCTATCTCTTGAACGTATCGGAAAAGAAGAGTTCAGTCGATCTTTGATATGGGGTGAGGATATCCCGGAAGATCAGTTGATGCTTCACCTGATTCTCAAGGATTATGTCGAGGAGCGTCACCTGGAACCTCATTTCATGTTCCAGCTTCCGGATCAAAGTCATGTCAACAATGGCCCATTCATAAAGCAAATCCTGCGATCGCATATCGGAGATTTTGAATCCCGATGCGCATATATCGAGGATGAAGTGGAAAAGGTGCTGTCGGGTGTCGGGTATCCGGCGCTGTCAGCGCCCGGAATCTATATTCCCGCAAAGCATGAAGTCATTCGATCGCAAATAGCCAGGAAAACAGACTGCGGCCTCTCCGTGGATGGGCAGGTCGGCACTTTGTGTTTTGGTCCCTATATTGCTTTGGCGCCGGGGACATATTTGGCGCGTGCATTCGGTCGGGTCAGGTCACTGCCGCGAGGCGGGCGTTTGCATATTCAGGGCGATGTCGTTTGCGACCACGGGCGGAATGTCCTCGCCGAAGGAGAAAATAGACTGGAGCAGGAAGGTTACGGCATATTGATGTCTTTGCCTTTTCAACTCAGTGAGCGGGCGGACGCGCTGGAATTCCGATTGAACATGCTCGACCCCGCCGGTTTGGATCTTCATGCGCTGCAGTTCCTGCCCGTGCGGGAGTAGGCATTTTTCGCGAAGCAGGCGTGCATCAGAGATTCTCGGGCGAGCGAGAATCTGATCCATTGCAGGATGCGACCATCATCGCGTGACGCGGAAGGTCTAGGCGAGTGGTAAGATTGCCAGAGCATCGCGCGCTGGCGCTGGCATTTCTTGCGCCAAGGCCTGCCATCCTGACGGATCGAACTTGACGCAAAGAGTGCCGGGCCTGAAGTCGGGCGATCGACTGGCGTCTAGGCCCGGGCGGGATGCCTGGGCGCACGCGGGGGCGTGTTGCGGCCGACATTCCGTCCGAAGCCATCACCGTATAAGGTCGATCATCCTCATGTTGACAGGCACTTGAGGCGAAGAGGGCGGCTGCGGCCGTGCAGTCGCCTGTGGCGTAAAGGTTTGATCGGCGCTTGCCCATCCGATCGGCAATGTACATAAAGGAAGAATGCTACATTCAAAGAGGCCATGCGCGTCTTGGGATTTTGGAGAGTATATGCCACAAAAAGAAAAAAAAGAATATATCTCAAACGATATAGTGGATTATGTCACATACTTATCAGGTAATGATACCGTTATTGTGTGGTTTGGTGGGATAAATGAACCATTCATGAGCGAGAATTTTGCCAATTCTCAGGATAAAGATATTGTTTTGTTGAGAGACTGCGGGAATGACTGGTATTCTACCGGCGTCCTGCCAGAGCATTCGTCGATCGAGGAGGGCGTGGAATTTCTCGATACTATTCTGGCCAATTATAAAAAGAAGATATTTTGCGGACAGAGTAGTGGGGGATATGCCGCTTTGCTGTACTCATGGCATTGTGATGCTGATTTATGTATTCCGTTCGCGCCGCAAACGAGCAATATGTTCAGCGGGCAGTGTACGATGATTCCCCATGTCCCAATAGTCGATGTGGCAAAACTTCATTTGGATACGCCACGTCCCCATATTGTCATAAATGTGTCACGATCTGAGGCGGAGCATGAGGACGAGTTCTTTTGGGACGACTGGCGCCACATTAGGCGACTGGCGGCTAGTCCCTATGTGACGATCATTGACCATCCCTACCATGCCCATGCAGTGACCGTGCGTCTGCACCAGGATAGCCGATTATATCTGCTCGTCCGGAACCTCATCAATATCTACGCCTGATGGCTGCAGAGACGGGGCCGGCCGCGGCGTCGGCCTCCCATGGCGCGATCGCAGGCTGTCATCATCAGGTCGCCGACGCGCATGACCCGCATCGACGTCCGGCCATCGGCAGTATGGCGCAGGCTCGGCGCTTGCGGATCACGAGAGACTGCCGAAGACGGGAAGGGTTTCTCGCGAGTAGGTTGGGGATAATATTCTCTTCTCCGGAAGATCGCGCTTTTGTGGCGTTGTGCTGCAATAGATGCGGTCTTACGGAAGACTGGCGTGAGGAAGCCGCCAAGCTGGAGCGACCTGACAGAATGTCGGGTTCGGGCGCTGGCTATTCGCTTGGTTCAATTCAAGATCGACAGGAGCGGCTCGCGTCGAAGGGCGCGCGCCCTCCTTTCGGTGTCTGCTTGAACGGGTGCCGGCCAAACTCGTCCGACTTTCCTCATCGAATGGAGGGCATGACGTGATCGAAGAAGCTCGGGGCGACAGCCACCGTCGAATGAAAGCCTTGATTGTAAAAATCTCGGCGCCGGTTTTGGTCGCCGCCAAAAGGGGCGGACTGGCTGCTCAAATGCCAGTTGAGGTTGCGCCAGGCAAAAAAGATAGAAGGCAATTTAGTGCCCTGGAGGCGGTGGGGCGGCTTCTGTGCGGACTATCCGCCCTGCTCGAACGAGAGATGCTGGACGGGACCGTCGGGGCGATAGATATCTCGGATGTCCACAACCTGATTGGAGCCAGCGTCGACCCCGATGGCCCGCATAAACTGAACTTTTCAGACGGATTGCAGCCATTGGTTGATGCTGCATTTCTTGCTCAGGCCGTGCTGCGGGCGCCCCATGCGCTGTGGACAAGCCTGTCGCCGGATATCCAGCGCAATCTGGTGGACGCATTGCATCAGGCGAGAAAGATTGAACCCTATTACAATAACTGGCTTTTGTTTTCCGCGACAATCGAGGCCATGCTGGCGAAAATCGGCGAACCCTGGGATCCGGTTCGCATCGACTATGCGCTGCGTCAACATGAGCTTTGGTATGCCGGAGATGGAATTTACAAGGATGGCCCCCATCTGCGGTGGGACTATTATAATGGATATGTCATTCAGCCCATGCTGAGCGATATTCTTTCAGCCGTCGGTGCTGTCAATCCGCATTGGCAGTCGATGCGCGTCGCGCATTCCAGCCGCATGGCGCGATATGCCGTGATTTTGGAACGACTGATAGGGCCTGATGGGTCCTTCCCGCCCATTGGGCGATCGCTTGCCTATCGTTGCGCTGCCTTCCAGCCGCTGGCGCAACTGGCGCTGCACGGCGAGTTGCCGGCTGCATTGCCGCCGGCGCAGGTTCGTTGTGCGCTTGAAGCGGTTATTCGACGGACCCTCGATGCGCCGGAAAACTTTGATCAAGAAGGCTGGCTGCGGTTGGGCCTTAATGGATCGCAACCCAACATGGCGGAAGGCTATATCTCGACCGGAAGCCTGTATCTATGCTCAACAGCCTTCCTGCCTCTTGGTTTGCCCAGCGAAGCGCCTTTTTGGAGCGATGCTGCCATGCCGTGGAGCCAGCGCAGCTTATGGGCGCACGGACAGGGCGTGGCTATCGACAAAGCGATGGACATGTGAGGTTGGCCCGCGAGTGGGGCGGACATGGCGCGACCCGGTGGGATAGTTTATGGCGCGCGGGATGGGCGCGATGGTGGACATGGCCAGGCATCTTTGGCTGATGATGAGGCCATTGGGAGAAAGGCGCGTCTTTCGACGGGAGGTTATTTAGTCATTGGCTTCTTTACGGAGGCATCCTGATCTGCGCGCCGCCGCTTCTGCTGTCCGATAACATCATCGATCTGACGCAAGGTTTTCGCCACGGCATCCGCCACTTCGGTTTTGACGTCGGTTGATGTGCGCGGCAGGCTGGGTGCGGCCTTCTGGGTTGGCTGAGCCTGCGTCCTGGTTCGCGACTTCACCTCTATGCGATCCAGGCGTAATCGGATCTCGATCATCGTCTGTTCCAGCGCGCCGATCCGCTTCGAGGCTTGGCCTATCGACTTTCCGGTTGCGGCGATGGAGCTGGATATATCCGCGATGCCGGCGTCGGCATAAGCTTTGGCTTCCAGGCCAGCCATTTGGGCCTTCGCCTCCGCGTCATGCGCGGCGTGACTCCGGGCGTTCATCGCGGCCAGTTGCGAATGGACTTCAAAACCGTAAGCCATGGCTTGCGTCATATCCCGCTGCGCCTGCGCGACGGTTTCCCGGCCGGCAGTCTCGGTTTCCCGGGCTGCCGCCTGACTATTTGCCTCGATCCGCTGTGAAAGATGCGTCAGTTCGGCCAGCTTGCCTTCCAGCCTGCGCACAGCTTCCTCGAGCGCGCGGTGATTGCGGGCATCGGCCTGTTCCGCAAATCCCTGCAGAGCTTGATCAATGCGTGCATCGACGCGGTCGGCGAACGCGTTCTTCAGCCATGAAAAGAGACCGCCGCCCTCGCTCATATATTGCTCCAAACGCGCGGATCGGCCTTGAAGATGACGAGGTCGCGAATTTCGACCAGAACATCCTGCTCCACATGAACGCGCACTTCGGTCTGCCGGGTCTGCTCCGTGACGGTGAAGGGCATGTAGATGAACGAAGCGAGATCGTCGAACAGATCCTGTTGTGCGATGGCCCTTTCCGCGAGCAGAGGCTGTCCATCCTCATTGACATCGATAATGACGTTATTCATCTGGGCTGGACCCATCCGGCGAATGTAGAATCCAGCGACATACCTGCCGGGCTCAAGCGAGATATAAGGCCCGTAGCAAACTATTCCTGCTTCTCCGGTCGAAATGCGGAAGCCATCGTCAGAAATCCCGCCCACAACCGTCGGCAGTTGGCGTGCATTGGTTCGGAGGTAAGAGTTCACTGGCTATCCCCGTTAAGTAATAGACGTGGTCGGTAGCAGACCAATGGGGCGAGCGGCAAGTGCGTATTGGTCGCCGGCACCGCTGTCGGGCCCGGTTGTTTCCGCCGTCTGCGCGTTCCGTTTGCCGCGTTTTTCAAGGCTGGACTGCGCCTCCATGGCGCGCAATCGCCGAAGGGCGATTGCGATGTGCGGCGCCACTCCTCGTGTGAACCATCGGGCAGGGGCGCGTGCTGGCCACAATGTCGTTGGAGCGGCGAATTGGGCTTGATATTCGCCGTTTAATTGGTCCATCCTGCGATGATTGGATCGTCCAGCCGGGTGTTTTGAAAGGGTCATATGGGTGTAAGGTGACCGCAAATTTGGACGGGCGTCAGTATAAAAAGCCCATATGGAGCGGAATCTCCATCGCCTAAACTTCTTATTTTACGGCTTGTCGATTTGATAAGTCATACTAGAAACATGACATTCGGTAGGGTGGCTAGCCGCTGTGATGATCGTCTGCCATTGGGTTTTGCGAGGAAATCTGGCATGTCGAAAGAGTGAGCGGAGGTGGGACGGTCCGAAAAGTTTCCGTGATACAGCTTCTTTTATGTCTTCATGACGCTCCATCATTCCAGGCGTATTGGCACGCATAGGGAGAGACTTTTTGGTTGAAAAACTTCGCCTTGAAACCGGCAGGAAGCCAGTTGTGGGACTGGCTGGCTTTTTTGGTTATGGCAATTATGGCGACGAATTGTTCGTCAGTGTTTACAAGCAATTTCTGCAAGACGACTTTGACTTGCGTTTTCTTGCCGACAAGCTGGAGCAGCCCTATTATTCCAGGCCTCCGCAGGATGTGGTGGCGGAAGTGGATGCTATCGTCATCGGGGGCGGGGACATTATTCAGCCCTGGAATCTCGACGCGCGCTATTTCAGCAAGGAGTTTTTGAAAAAGCCGGTGTTCGTGGTTGGCGTAGGCGTTCCCATTCGGGCAAACACGAATAAGGGGAATGCCGAAAAGGACTGGATAGTTCAGAAGTACAAGAATTTTCTGCAACATCCCTCGGTCAAGATGATTCATGCCCGTGACGAGCAGTCGTGCAAATGGATCATGAGCAAAGCCGAGCCGGCCGTCGAAGTCATTGAATCTCCGGACTTGGTATGCTCTTTGAATCTGCCTCCCGTCGCGAAATCGGCGGACCAGAAAATCCTGGGCATCGTAACCCGCCAGCGACCTGATCTGGAAGATGACTATTCGCAGATTAACGCTCTTGCCGATCAGCAGCGCGCCAGAGGGTGGCGTGTCCGTCATATCATCCTGGGAACAGGCATTGTTGGCGTCCGCGACAGGGCGGATGCGGACGATATCCGCGGCGACAAGGAGCTGATCTACACCGAGTCATTGACCGAACTGACCGAAGCAATCGGCGGCTGTACGGCGTTGGTCAGCATGAAGTTCCACGGCACCGTTGTGGCAACGATGTACGGCGTTCCTTCGATCGTCTTGATCCCCACCAACAAGAACCGCAATTTTATGAAGAGGATCGGTCGCGACGACCTGCTGTCCAAGTTTGACGATCCTACCCTGTGTAGCCGTTTCGATCCCGAACCGGCGCCGCACGATCCCGTTGCGCTGGAAATGCTGAGAAGCCGGGCAACCGATGTCATGGTTAGTTTGCGACAGGGCTTGCATCGCGCGATCGGTTACTAAGGTCGCACGATATTGTTAATTGGGATGGGCGTGCGCGTTGAACGCGCACGCCTTTCAATCGGCGCGCTAAGGAGGCTGGTTTGATCGCTGGGCTGCGCTACGCCTCGACCGGATCATGATGACGACGGAAGCGGACGAAATTCGCGCCTTGGCTCGATCGGCCAGATTGACTCGCGTCGGCGTTTCCAGGCTGGCCGCAGATCGGCCCGGGCAACCCATCGTCATTTGCATTGTCCGCAACGAACTTCGACGACTCCCCTATTTTCTGGCCCATTATCGGCGGCTGGGCGCGGCACATTTCCTGTTCGTCGATAACGGATCGACCGATGGCTCGCGTGAATTCCTGGCGAGCCAGGCCGATGTCGATCTGTTCGAGATGCTGGATCCTTTCAGTGCTAAGGCGAAGCACGGGTGGATCATGCGCCTCGTGGAAGAATATGGCGACCGCTGGTACATGCTCGCGGATGCGGACGAGCATGCCGTCTTTCACGGGACAAAGAATCTGCAATCACTGGCTGCCGCTGCGGAACGATCGGGCCTGCGGCGGGTGCGGGGATTTTTGCTGGACATGTATAGCGACAAGCCATTGGCGATCGACCATCGTCGGTCCGACCAATCCTTTTTGCAGGCCTATCCCTTTTTCGATCCGGAAGGGTATCGCGATAACCGGCTGGAACTGCTGACCAGCCGAATGGGCGGTCCCAGGCAGCGGACCTTGTCGCGCATCAAGCCTGATTTCATGCCGGAAATGACGAAATATCCGCTGTTTCGCTTGACGGCAGATGAAACTCTTGTCAGCCCGCATTATGTCGATCCGCCGCTTCTGGGGGACGACCCATGCTGGATCGCGCTGTTGCATTTCAAGTTCGATGGCGATGCGCTTGCGCATATTTCGGATGCGATTGCGCGAGGGCAATATTGGCAAGGCAGTTACGAATATCGCGTCTATGATGAGGCGATTAGACGTTTCTCAGGATTCAGCTTCATGTATCCTGATAGTCGGCGTTACAGGGGGACGGCGGATTTGGTCGACCTTGGTCTGATCGAAGCGGTTCCGGTATAGCCTGGAAGGCGCTTCTTGACGGAAGCGAGACGGCCAGATTGGGCCGATAATATTGACAAGCGGTGGAGGAATGGTGGCTATTCTTGGCAAGCTGATTCGGGCGCTGGGGTGATGATGAGGAAGGTAACAACTGAAGAGGGCCTGCTGTCGGCCCCCCTTAACGCCGTCATGCCGCGATCCAGTCGCGTCCAAGCGCTTTTTTGGCAGCCGCAATATGCCAGAAATGATGTCATATTGTGGCATATCCCCTTTCTGTTCTGGGTGTTGGAGCTTTCGCGTCCGCGCCAATATGTCGAAATCGGCGTGGGCGAGGGCGTTGCCTATATGGCCGCATGTCAATGCCTTCACCGGGTGCAGCCCGACGCCCGCTGCGACGCTGTGGGAACCTGGGCCGGGGAGGGCGATGTCGTCGACGCGCCAGCAAAGCTGGTTTCCCGTAATACGGATTTATACGGTCATTTTTCCCGCATCCTGACCGATGGCATCGGGCGAGGCGACAGGCATTTCGCCGCCGCTTCCATCGATTTTCTTTTGATCGACATGGTCGCGACTGCCCGGGCGGGCTTGACCGCGGCTACAGTCATCGAAACGATCCAGGAAAAATGGCTGGGCAAGCTGTCCAATGAAAGCATCATTCTCGTCCACGGAACGGCGCAGGCAGAGGGGGATGTGGCCGCTTTCATCGACGGAATGTCGGCGCGTATGCCCACTATTCAACTTCCGGGCGGGGAGGGGATGACCGTCCTGCTCTACGGGAAGAATGTGATTGAACAGCTAGGCGACCTGGTATCGCTGACCGAGGATCATCCGGAGCATCAGGCGCGCCAGGCATTCATAGAGATGTTCACCCGTTTGGGCGCAGCGAATTATTACGAAATGTCCAGCCAGTCGCAGGAAGAGCGGGCTTCCTCGGCCGGTCGCCATTTCGAAGAGCTGAAGGCAGAATATGAAAAGCTTGCGGAGCAACTGAAAGACAGCCGCGCCCAATATGAGGGGCGTCACCGGCAGATCGCCAATTTACAGGCCAAGTCCTTCGATCTTCAAATCGCCGAGGAAATGCGGAGAATCGAGGCGGACCGTCTGAAATATCGTCTCAAAAAAGCGCGCGACGAAACCGGCCGGCTGCAAGTGCAACTGGATGAGGGCGCCGCCTCGATCCTGCAGTTGCAGAATGAGTATGAAAAGGCGCAATCAGAATTTACCGAACTCAAGACGGTGGCGGTAAGGCGCAAGGGGCAAATTGACCGCCTGTCGGAAGAGTTGACGGCTTTACGGACTGAGCGCGATGATCTGGAAAGTCATCGAAAGGCGGAGGAAGCCAAGGCCCGGGAAGCGCACCAATCACGCCAGGCCGACCAGTCCAAATTGCTGGAGCTGGAGAAGCTGTTTGCCGAGCGCGGTGGACAGATTGCGCAGCTCAAACAGAATTTGACGCTGTTGAACGCCGAGCGGGACGACCTGCTGGAACGTCAACAGGCCGACGCGAAGGTGTTACAGGCGCTGGAGGCTGCGCGCGAGGCCGATCGTTCTGCGTCGGTCGACCTCAAGACGGCGTTTGATGACCGGAGCGCGGATGTCGAGCGCCTGTCGCAAGAGTCGAAGACGCTGCGTGCCGAGCGGGACGACCTGCTGGAACGTCAGCAGGCCGACGCGAAGGCGCTAGAGGCGCTGAAGGCTGCGCGCGAAACCGATCGCTCTGCGTCGGTCGACCTCAAGGCGGCGTTTGATGGGCGGGGCGCGGATATCGAGCGCCTGTCGCAAGAGTCGAAGACGCTGCGTGCCGAGCGGGACGAATTGCTGGAGAGCAAACAGGCCGACGCGACGGCGCTCCAGGCGCTGGAGGCTGCGCGCGAGACCGATCGCTCTGCCTTGTCCGATCTCAAGGCGGCGTTTGATGATAGGATCGCGGAGGTCGAGCGCCTGTCGCAAGAGTCGAAGACGCTGCGCGCCGAGCGGGACGAACTGCTGGAGAGCAAGCAGGCCGATGCGGAGGCGCTCCAGGCGCTGGAGACCGCACGCGAGACCGATCGCTCTGCATTGGCTGACCTCAAGGCGGCGTTTGACGAGCGGGTCGCGGATGTAGAGCGTCTGTCGCAAGAGTCGGCGACGCTCCAGGCCGACCGTGCCGGTCGCGAGATGGCATATGCCCAGCTTGAAGAGGCGCAACAGTCGGCGATATCCACGGTTTCCCAGTTGAGAACGCTGATTGCGACCCATGAAGGTGAGTTGGTGCGCCTGTCTGGGGAGCTGGCAGAGGCTCAGCAGCGCTGCACGATTTTGAGCGAGCAGCGGGACGTTGAAAGAGCCGCGCACGCCCAGGCGATGGAAGAAGGGCAGGCATCTTTCCAGGCGGCGTCCATGCAACATGCGGACTCGATCGGCGGTTTCGAAGCCGATCTGGCAAAGCACCGAGACGACAATGTCAGGCTGCAGGCGGAATTGACCAAGGCCGCCGAGGATATGCAGTCGCAAGAGCTCGCCGCACGCGAGGAATTTTCGCGTCAGCTTAAGGGGACAAAGATTCTTTTGGAAGACCTCGCGCATAGCGAGAACCTCCTCTTGTCTTTGAAAGTCGAGTTTGGAGAGCTTAAAGACCAATTGGCGGCGGCTCAGCAAATGAATGCGGAGGTGCAAGCCTATCAGACCAGGATTGCCGAATTTGATGATATCCTCGCGGAGCGGGATGCCCAAGAGGCCGCGACGCGCGAGGAACTGGCGAGGCATCTCGAAGGGACGAGGGCGCTCCTGCACGCGATGGAGCAAAGCGAAAATGTTATCCAGGCGCTTTCGATGGAGTTGCGCTTCGTTCAGGACAAGCTCGTCGCTGCTGAAGAGGCGCAGGCGGAAATAGATGCCCATCGGCCAGCCGCAACCGGCAGCGACTATCGTGAACTGGAAGCTCTTGAGTTGGCCCTCCACGACGCATTGAGCACACGCGACAGCATGGTTGCCACGATCCAGGGCGAGTTGGCGCTGCAGATTCAGGAGACGGAAGCGTTGCGCGAAGCCCTGATCCAGTTCGATACCATTACCCAAGCGTTGAACGCGGAAATTGATTATTTTCAGCAGCGGTCAACCGTCGATCTGACTCAGGAGCCTGCCAATTCCAATTGGGAAAGCCCAAGATATCAGCGTGCTTCACGGCTTACTCTCTGGAACGCTGCGCTTGCACAGGGTGCTTCCTGATGACCGCGATAGAGGGAGACTGGCCCGCATTGACGCTTCCGTCCATGGAGGCGGAATTCTTGCGGGAGACCTATGATAAGGCGCGCGTCATCCTCGAATATGGATCTGGTGGTTCCACCGTGCTGGGGGGCAGTGCGGCGGGGAAGCTTATTTTCAGCGTCGAGACGGACCGTCAATGGGCGCTGTCACTGCAGCGCCGCTTCGACGAGGCCGACCTGCCGTCGCCGGTCATCATCTATCATGTCGATATCGGCGAAACGGGTGCATGGGGACGCGCCAAGGACGACAGTTCCTGGCGTAAATTCTATCGGTACCCGACGTCCATCTGGACAGAAAATTTTTTCCGGCATCCCGAAGTCGTGTTGATCGATGGCCGTTTCCGGGCGGCCTGTCTGGTCAACGCTTGTCTTCGTGCCAAGCAACCGATGACCGTTCTCTTTGACGATTATGCTGATCGTAAAGCATATCATGCTGTCGAAGCGCTTTTGAAGCCTTCGGACATAATAGGGCGTATGGCGGTCTTTCATATTGAGCCGCAGGAATGGCCTGAATGGACGACAGACCTTTTGCTCGAACTATGTACGCACGCTACATTTAGTTCGGATAAGGTGGACTATGATCATGTCCCTGATTTGCCCATTTTAAAATAAAATCTTTCAAAATACTGTTCCTTCACGGACTTGAATGACGGAGATCAGAATGTCTCATATCGCCGGGTCGGTGACCCAGATATCCGCCAACCCAAGAAACCATTGGGCGCGCGCGCTGGCCGCGATTGATCTCCGTGAACTGGGGCAGGGCTATAAAGCCAATCGGATTCTCGATACGATCCGATATAACGATAATATCGAAAGCGACCTGTTCCTGTTCTTCGAAACACTCATCAACGGAGTCGCGACCAATGATGATGTTCGGAAAATCAATATTCCCTCCGACTATAATCGGGGTATCGGCGGACCGCTCCATCCTCCTTTCCGATCCATCAAGGACGGCGCAAGCTTTCCAAAGCCTTATCCATCTGGGTTGGCGCTTCCGGACATGGTTGGAAATTGTAACGATTTCCGGTACATCGAAGAATATGCCAACTGGCGCAGCAGCGCTGGAGCGGCTTTGCCGATCGACATCATTCATGTCGATGAGAAGGGAGAAGGCATCCCCTCGCTGCTCGCCTCAATCGCCGCCCAGAGCTATGCCGGTCGAATAAGGCTTCATATTTTAGGCGAGAAGCCGTCAGGGTGGAAAAAGCCCCGTGGGCTTGATGTGACATTCCACGCGATTGCGTTTCCCAGCGAAGAAGCCAACGCGCTGTTGTGGCGGATCAGCGGCGATACGCGACTGCTGCTATTCACCAGTGGCGTGATCGATCTTGATCCCATGACATTTTTGCGGATCGCGCACATGGGCCAGATATCGGACCAGGTGGTGCAGACTTTGATCCCGCCGCTGGCTGATTCCGGGGCTACCCCATTTTGCACCAGCGCCCACAAGAACATCGTTAACAGGCGCTATCCGTTTCGCGATGTTCTGGGGCTAAATTTTGCCGTCACCAGCACCTTGTTCCGCAATGTTGGCGGGTTGTTCGAGCCTCGGTTCGGTGGCGCCTACCATGCGGGGCGCGAATTTTGTTTTCGTCTCTATAATAGGGGCTGCTATTTTCAGCCTATCGCCACCCGAAACATTCGGGATTTCTCGGCCAAGAAAGGCCAAGGCGCTGCCGACGCAAAGCTCTATGTCCAGCTTTGCCCCAACCATTGGGATCGCAAGACGGATGGCGCGCATGAGGTGCCCAAGGTCAGCATCTACATTCCGGCCTACAAAGCCGGTAAATATATCCGCCGGGCGATCGACAGCGTGCTCGAACAGGACATGCAGGATTTGGAAGTCTGCATCGCCGATGACGGATCGCCTGACGACACGCTGGGGGTTTTGGAACGCCATTATGGCGACGAACCACGGGTGCGCTGGACAACCGGAGCAAATGGCGGCATCGGCTTTGCATCCAACCGCGCTATCGCCATGGCGCGGGGCATCTATATCGGCCAGCTCGATTCTGACGATCGTCTAAAGCCGGGCGCCGTCCGCAGACTGGCCGATTTCCTGGACGAGAATACGGACGTCGCCTGTTGCTATGGCTCTTGCGAACGCATCGACGCGGACGAAAATTTCCTCAAGAACGAATATAGTTGGCCCGTCTTCTCGCGAGAGAAGATGATGATCACGTCCATCGCGCACCATTTCCGCATGTTTCGCAAACTGGCGTGGGAGCGGACGGAAAAATTTCGCGAGGATATCGTCAACGCGGTCGACTATGATATTTTCTTGAAATTGTCGGAAGTCGGTAAATTCCATCACATCGACGAGATTTTGTACCAGCGTCGTTGGCATGGCGAAAACACGTCCAACGTCAATGAAGGGTTCCAAACGACCAACACCTACCGCGTGCAGCGCGAAGCACTGACGCGATCCGGCCTGGCTCATTTCTGGGATATCCATATCGCTGATCCCAAGGAGCCGCGGCGGGTTACGTATCAGCGGGCTGAGGGACGGCCGCTCGTTATGTTCTGGCCCTATTACCGGGCCAATCCTTATCAGCGCCTCCTCTATGCCCCCCATGCCAATGATGCCGAATTCTGCGCCGGGACGATCGACGCTGCGCTGCAGATGATCACGATATCCGAACGCCCGGCAGAGCATATATTCCATCTCCATTGGCTCAATTTCCTGTTCAAGGCAGGCATGAGCGAGCAGGAAGCTGCCGCCAGCGCGAATGAATTCATCGCCAAGCTGGAAAAATTCAAGACGCTGGGCGGCAAGGTCGTGTGGACTATTCACAATGTCATATCGCACGATGCAGAACATCGCGAAGTTGAAGTAAACCTGTCCAAAAAGCTGACGGAACTGGCCGATGCATTGCATTTGCACAGCGAATATTCGATCGCTGAGGTCGAGGCCCTGTTCCCCATCCCGCGACACAAGGTGCTGATTGCCAGGCATGGTCATTATGTCGGGGCATATGCCGATTTGGTATCGCAAGATGCGGCCCGTTCCTACCTCGGCCTTGCGCCTGCCGATGACGTCATTCTGTTCAATGGCCAGGTGCGTAAATATAAAGGCATCGGCACGTTGGTTGAGGCGTTTCGCAAGGTGCTGGCGCAACGCCCCAACGCGTTGTTGCTGATCGCCGGCGCGGCGCCGGAAAGCCCGATCGAAAATTTAGCTACGCCGCTGAGCGCGTTCGAAAGAACGCGTATCCGTATCGTCGATCGGTATATAGACGATGCGGAACTTCAGGTTTTTCTGAAAGCGGCGGATTTCGCCGTCTATCCCTATCGCAACGTTTTGACGAGTGGATCGCTGATGCTGGCGCTCACCTTTGGCGTGCCGACGGTGATTACCGAAGCCGGCATGATCCGGGAAGTCATGGGTGGGGGAGATGCCGGTATTGTCTATGACGGTAGCGCAGCCGAATTGGAAAAGGCGCTGGCGGCGATGCTGGTGGCGAAGGATGATGGCGGGCTGAACGCCATGGCGGAGGAAGCGCGGCGACTGGCGAAGGCATGTAGTTGGGAACGGGTGCTGCAGAATATCTTGTAACGGGCGGCGCACGGGCCGATTCGACGCCCCCGCTGCGCTCCCGAGTGAAGCGCAAGAATGAGACAGAAGGAGCGGGACTGGCATGTCTATGCCGGTCCCGCTCCTTCTGTTTCGACAATGCCGTTGCCGGCGTTATCTGGTGATGGCGTTATTGAGGGAAATGATCGGGAAGATCGTCGAAGAGATAATGCCGACGAATTTTTGTACATCGACGATCGGCGCATTGGACACATACAAGATGTCCTTGTCGCGCATCGCGAAGTTCTGCGCGGCAAAGAATGTTGCCGGATCACGTAAATTCACGCGATAGATGACGCCCACTCGTCCTTGCGTATCCACCGCAACCCGCACCGGACCTTTTTCCGTTTGGCGGACTGGATTGGCAGGGTCTAAACCGAGAGCACGCGCGTCTTCGAAGCGGAACAGGAAAGCGCCAGCAGGATTGGCCTTATCTTCGTGAAGGCCGCCAACACGACCCAATGCCTCGATAAGACTAAGGCCGGTGGATTCGAACGATACCTCCCTGCTCTGACCGATTGCGCCCAAGGCGGTGAAGCTGAGCGGCTGGAAATAGGCAGACATGATATCGCCAGGCGCGAGGACGACATTCTGGCGGGGGTCGCGAATGATCGTTTCCAGCGGCAGAGATCTGGCGACCCCGGCGCGTGTGATCTGGATGGTGGTCTTGTTTATGGGCTGCTTGGTGCCGCCGCTCAGGGCGATGGCGTCCAGCACCCGCTCACCCTTTGCGGTCAGCGGGATGACGCCGTTATTCTCGAATTCCCCCACCATTGTTGCGGTGGCAGACGCGTTGCGCGAAAATGCGACTTCCACCTGGGGCATATGCGCTTTCCCCCGGAGGCGACGGGCAATTTCAGTCGCAACCTGTCGTGTGGTTCGTCCTTCCACCGGAATCTGGCCGGCGAACGGCACGGAGATAGTGCCGTCGGAAATGACGACCTGATCGGGAAAGCTGGACTGGCGGGCCGTGCTGCTGCCATTGCCTTGCGCCAGCGCCGATCCTTCCCCGATGCTGCGGGTTGAGGATGGGGTGGCGTTGAAAAGAACGGCGGGCGGAGCTTCCCAGATTGCTATGCTCAGTACGTCGCCGGCATGAATGATGGTTCCAACGGGCAGAGCGCCGCCCATCGTGTCGGCAAAGCCTGCGCCATTCATGACGTTCTGCGCCGAATTCACATTGTCCTTCGTAAGATCGATCAGATAGACCTGCGCTCCATCCGGCGCCTGTGCCGCATGGACGACATCGCGGCTCGATGGTCCCATGGCGCTGAAGGAACTGCAGCCCGTCATCGCAAAAGTCGATAGGGTAAGCGCCATAATCAGGGGCAGGCGCGCGCAGGTCGCTATGCCGGTAGGGTAGATGATCAAAACGGGATCCCCAATATGAATATGTCCAAAGCAAATTGGCCGCTCCCTAGTTACGCGCTCCTCGGTTCGGGTGAAAGGCCAAATCGTATCAGCTCCATCGCTCGAAAAGCTTTCCTATCCGCACACGATAGGCATCCATCGAGAAAAGCTGGGCGCGCCGTACGCCCTTGTATTTCAAACTATCCCTCAGCACTGCATCGTTATTGATACGCCGTATGGCGTCGCTGATCGATCCTACGGACAGCGGGTCGATGAGCAGTGCCGCATCCCCGACGATTTCCGGCAGCGCCCCCCGATCGGATGTGATGACCGGGGTTCCCATCGCCATGGATTCGAGGGCGGGAAGCCCGAAGCCTTCGTAGAGACTGGGGAAAATCGTGGCGCGTGCATGTCGAATGATGTGCGCAAGTTCGCTGCGCGGCAGATAGTCGATGAGGATGATGCGCGGATGCGCGCCTGCCACCGTCAATCGCTCCAGCATCGCCCGTTCCGTTGCATTGTCCCACCCCCCGCCTGAAACGAGGACCAAAGGGGCTTCGCTTCCTGACGTCACGAATGCCTCAAGCAGGCGTGCGACATTCTTTTTCGGCTCTATGGCGCCGAAGAACAGGAAATAGCCCCGATCCGTCAACTGCCAGCGGCTCAGCAGCCGGTCGATGGTTTCGTTCTCTTCCGTCGCAATCCCATGCCAGGCACTCAGCGCCTGATAGCTGTTGGAAATGCGTCCCGGATCGAGGGCGAAATGTTCGATGAGGTCGGTGCGAGACGCCTCGGACACGGTCAAAATATGGTCTGCCCGCTTTGTGATGGCGTGGCAGGTGCGCAGATAATCCTCGCTGCCGGAGGACATTGCGGGAAATTTGATCGGGACGATATCATGAATGGTATAGATGTTTCGCGCGCCGGGAACGAACAGAGGCAGGGGGTAGGTCCAATGCGCGACGTCCACACCCGGCATTCTTACCGGGGTGAACAGGCCAGTCCGTCGGAAGGCGCCGCGAGCGGCCCGGAAAAGGCGCGCTTTGTTCCAGTAAGCGTCGACGGCCGGGGAAAGAGCCTGCAACCCAATCGACAGGTCGTCGCGCGATATCGAGCGAGGTCGATGGCCCAGAGGCGACATGAGATAGTCGATGATTTTCCGGGCGGTCGGCGTTGGCACGTCCGTCAGGCTTTCTCCCAACAGCAATTCGGTTCTGTGGCCCAGATCATGGGCCGCTTGCAGGAAACTGCGGCCATAGGACGCTATGCCGGTTCCTTTGCGGAGCGCCATATTGAAACCATCGACCAGAAGCCTCATGCTAAAATCGGCCGGAAGGCCGCCGCACAAATGAAATGCATGACTTCTCGCTTATGAGATTGTTTGATCCGACGATTGAGCATCGCAGATGCGTGGCATATGGGTTATCCGGTCGGTGTCGCCCATGACTTTAGGCAGATCGGGACTTTTCCGCAATCCGCTTGCCGCAGGAGCATGGATGAGGTGATGAAGTATATGCGCGCTATGATGCGGTTGCGAACCGATCGCCTATGGTTTGAGTTCGATCGACCGGGCTGGATTGGAGCGCGCGGCAGTGAAATCGGGATTGCGACGTCGTGCGAACATTTGGCTCTTAAGCGCATTTGATGCAGTTCCATAGATTGGCGGACATCGGTCTGGACCCGGTCGGCGATCCATCGCTTGCCACGATCGCGCGGGGCGCGAGTGGGCAGTTGCTCGCACTGGGTACGGATCATGTATTGAAGCTGTTCGACGATCAGGCGGCCGATTCGATGATAGAGCGTGAGGCTTTCGCGTCGCGATTGGCGGCGCGGGCCGGGCTGCCGGTGCCTGCTGCACTCGATTTTGTACGATATGACGGCGCGCGGGCCATTTTGTATCCGCGCGTCCATGGCGTCAGCATGGCCGATGAATTGCGTCGGCGCCCATTGCGGGGCGAACGCCTTTTGCGACGCTGGATGATGCTATGCCGGCAGATGCATATGGTTGTCCCGGACGGTTTGCGAAGTTTCAAGGACGTATGCCGCACCGACATGCTGCACGGCCCCCTGCCGGACCGTGTGAAGTTTCCCGCTATTGAATATCTTGAGTCCCTGCCCGACGGGGATCGCCTGCTCCATGGGGATTTGCACATCGGCAATGTCATGCTGGCGGATGAGGCGCTGATACTGGTCGATTGGTCGAAGGCGGCTAGGGGGGATCCGGCCGCCGATCTGGTGCGCATGGACATGCTCATGCGCTTTGGTGTCGGACCGACGGGTCTGGTCGTTGGCATATGGCGTGATTGGGCAACAAGAGCATGTCAGCGAGCCTATCGGGACATAGGTGACGTGCCGCCGGAAAGGCTTGCGGCATGGCGCCCGATCGTGGCGTTGGCGTGGCTGCGTGTTGGTATCCCGAAACGGGCCAAGCGATTCCTGCAATATGCCAATCAATCGGCGCAGCGCGTCGGCCTTCCACCGATCGAGCTGGCCGAACTTCGATGGCGAGCATCCACGGGAAGCGACGGGAAGTCGTTCCTAGGCAATTGACAGGATCGCTGCGGTAGCGCGGCGGGCAAGGGGCGAGAGGTCCGCTTATGCCGTCGTCAGCACGCCGCTATAGGCCGCGTCCTCCAGCGCCCTGCCTGCGCCCATGGCCACGCAGATCAGCGCGTCGTCCGCGACCCTGACCGGCAGGCCGGTCTGCTCCGACAGCGCCTGGTCGAGATGACCCAGCAGAGCGCCTCCTCCGGTTAAAGTGATGCCTTCCTCTATGATGTCGGCCGACAATTCCGGCGCCGTCTGTTCAAGCGCGGACATGACGGCCTGCTTGATCTGGCCTACGCCCTCGATCAAGGCTTCTGCGATCTCCAACTCGCTGATCGTGATTTCAGCCGGGCGGCCATTCACCAGATCGCGTCCCTTGACCTGCATCGTGCGCCCCTGATCGATCGGCAGCACCGCCGACCCGATCGCATGTTTGACGCGCTCCGCGGTCATTTCGCCAATCATCAGATTGTGATGGCGTCGCACATGAGAGGTGATTGCATCGTCCAGCTTGTCGCCCCCCATGCGGACGGAATTACTATATGCGATGCCTTGCAGCGACAGAACGGCGACCTCGGTGGTTCCGCCGCCTATGTCCACCACCATGGCGCCGCGCGGTTCGGTGACGGGCAGGCCAGCGCCGATCGCCGCAGCCATCGGCTCGTCGATCAATTGCACCCGGGTCGCGCCCGCCTGCATCGTCGCGACCTGGATGGCGCGCCGCTCCACCATGGTGGAGCCGGATGGCACGCAGATGACTACCTCGTGACGCCGGCTGAATCGGCTCGCGGAGCCGACCGCCTTCGCCATGAAATGTTTGATCATCTGCTCGGCCACATCGATGTCGGCGATGACGCCGTCGCGCAGCGGGCGGATCGCCTGGATGTTGGATGGGGTCTTGCCCATCATGGGCTTGGCCTCATTCCCCACCACCTTCACACGGCGCACTCCGGCGATGGTCTCGATCGCAATCACGGACGGTTCGTTGAGGACGATGCCGCGATCACGCACATGGATGACTGTGTTCACGGTGCCGAGGTCGATCGCCATATCATGAGCGGAGGAACCGAATAATCGTCTAAACATCTAATCCTCAGGGAATGGCAGTCGGGCCGCTATGGGGCGCTCGGGTTGCGATACAATGGCGGCACGGCGGATTGCCTGATTGTCGGGGTCACCGGAGTGGAGAGAGGGGCGTTGTTGAAATGGGCCGGGCTCCGCAGGAAATAAACGGGGTTTGCGTTGTTCTTGATATGGATCAGGCTGAGATCGATTTTGCCGGCAAGGCGGCTGTGTTAGCTCGATGAGCCTGTGGAACTACAAGGAACAAGAGCATGACCCACGCTGCCACCGTACCTGCTCTCATCGGTGTTGGGGGCCTGGACGATATCCTGGCGGGTGGATTGACGCGCGGCCGGGTCTTCCTGCTGGAAGGCAGCCCGGGGACCGGCAAGACGACGATCGCCACCCAGTTCCTGATGGAAGGCGCGACGCGTGGCGAAAAATGCCTCTATGTCACGCTGTCTGAGACGGAAGACGAAATGCGCGACAGCGCACAGTCGCACGGCTGGGATCTCACCGGTATCGACCTTTTCGAACTGGTCCCGCCCGAAAGTCTGCTGGACGAGGACCAGCAACAAAGCCTGCTCTATTCGTCCGACCTGGAATTGGGGGAGACCACGCGGCGTATCTTCGAAATGTTCGAGAGGGTGAAGCCCGACCGGGTCGTGCTGGACAGCCTGTCGGAAATTCGCCTGCTCGCGCAGAGTTCGCTGCGCTACCGCCGTCAGATCCTCGCGCTCAAGCATTTCTTCTCGACGCAGAACGCTACGGTGCTGATGCTGGACGACCTGACCGCCGACGTCGCCGACAAGACGGTCCATAGCGTCGCGCATGGCGTGATCCGCCTGGAAGAATTGTCCCCAGAATATGGGCCCGAGCGGCGGCGGCTGCGCGTCATCAAATATAGAGGGCGCCGGTTCCGCGGCGGTTTCCACGATTTCATCATCGATACCGGCGGCGTACGGGTCTTTCCCAGGCTGGTGTCGGCTGAACATAAGACGGAGTTCGTGCGCGACGTGTTGCGGAGCGATTCGCCCGCACTGGACGCGCTGCTGGGCGGGGGGATTGAACGGGGATCGAGCGTCCTGGTCCTGGGTCCGGCCGGGACCGGCAAGTCGTTGCTTGCCCTGATCTTCGTCGCGGCGGCGATTGCGCGCGGCGAACGGGCGGCGATGTTCGTGTTCGACGAAGAAATCGGCCTGTTGTTCAACCGCGCGATCGGGCTGGGCATCGACATGCAGGCCATGGTCGATAGCGGCAATCTCTTCATCGAACAGGTGGATGCGGCCGAATTGTCCCCTGGGGAGTTCTCCCAACGCGTGCGTACCTGTGTCGAACAGCACAAGGTCCGTACGATCATCATCGACAGCCTGAACGGGTATCAGGCGGCGATGCCGGAAGAGAATGCTTTGGTCCTGCACATGCACGAATTGCTGCAATATCTGAACCGACAGGGGGCGACGACCTTCCTGACAGTGGCGCAGCACGGCCTGGTCGGTGACATGAAAGCGCCTGTCGACGTGACCTATCTGGCCGACACCGTGGTGCTGCTACGTTATTTCGAGGCTTCCGGGCGCGTGCGGCGCGCCATTTCGATCATCAAGAAGCGCACAGGTGCGCATGAGGATACGATCCGTGAGTTCCGCATCGGCAGCTATGGCATTCGTCTGGGCGAACCATTGATCGGCTTTCAGGGCGTGTTGCGGGGCGTGCCCAATTTCGTCGGCGGACAGGGCGCGACTCCCTTGCTGGAAGACGAGGCTCGGTGAGCCCACATTTCTCCGAACGCGCGATCATCCTGGCGCCCCATGGGCGCGACGCTGCTATTGCGGCGTCGATCCTGACCGATGCGGGGTTGGGGTCGACGGTCGTCAACGCATTGCGAGATCTTGTCGGCGAGCTGGAACGGGGAGCGGGTTTCGCGCTCCTTACCGAAGAAGGCCTGCGGACGGCCAATCTCAATCCGCTCGCGCTCTGGCTGGAAGCGCAGCCGGAATGGTCCGATTTTCCGTTCGTGCTGCTGACCCAGAAGGGCGGCGGCCTCGAACGCAACCCGGCGGCCAAGCGGTTTTTGGACATGCTCGGCAACGTCACCTTTCTGGAGCGGCCCTTCCACCCCACGACCATGGTCAGTCTCGCCCAGTCGGCGCTGCGGGGCCGGCGGCGTCAATATGAGGCACGTTCGCGGCTGGAGGAACTGCATCGCGGCGCGGATAAATATCGATCGCTGTTCGAATCGATCGATGCAGGCTTCTGCATCATCGACATGGTCTTCGACGCGGACGGACGCCCGATCGATTATATGTTCGTGGAGGCCAATCCCGCCTTCGAGCGCCAGACCGGGTTGCAGGGGGCCGTGGGTCGGACGATGCGGTCCATGGTGTCCGGTCATGAGCAGCACTGGTTCGACGTCTATGGCGCCGTTGCCAGGACTGGCGAGCGCGTGCGTTTCGAGCAGCATGCCGAGGCGCTGGGAAATATCTGGTACGATGTCTATGCATTTCGGGTCGGCGATCCGGACGCCGGACGGGTCGCGGTCCTGTTCAACGATATTTCCGAACGGCGGCAGATGGAGCTGGCGCTGCGCGAGAGCGAGGAGCGGCTGAGGGGCCTCAACGAAACGCTGGAGGAGCGCGTCGTAGAGCGCACCGAGGCGCTCGAACGTACACAGGAAGTGCTCCGCCAGTCGCAGAAGCTGGAATCGATGGGGCAATTGACGGGTGGTGTTGCGCACGACTTCAACAACCTCCTCACGCCGATCGTGGGCAGCCTCGACCTGTTGCTGCGGCGCGGGGTTGGCACCGAACGGGAACGCAAGCTGATCGAAGGGGCGGTCCAGTCGGCCGATCGCGCACGCACGCTGGTGCAGCGGTTGCTGGCCTTCGCCCGGCGCCAGCCGTTGCAGGCGACCGCGATCGACATCGGCAATCTGGTGGGAAATCTGTTCGATCTGGTCGCCAGCACCTGTGGGCCGCGGATCAGGGTAGCGATAGACATCGCCGATCCGCTGCCGCCGGCCAAGGCGGACGCGAACCAGATCGAGATGGCGCTCCTCAATCTGGCTGTGAACGCGCGCGATGCGATGCCCGATGGCGGAACCCTGACGATCGGTGCGGCACCGGACCAGATCAAGCCCGGCAATGCGGCGCGATTGCGGCCGGGCGCCTATGTGCGGCTGAGCGTGACCGACACCGGGTCCGGGATGGATGCGGACACGATCGCCAAGGCTGTGGAGCCGTTTTTCACGACCAAGGGCGTCGGGCAGGGGACCGGCCTTGGCCTTTCCATGGTCCACGGCCTCGCCGCGCAACTGGGCGGCGGCCTGTCCATCGACAGCCTGGTGGGGCGGGGTACGCGCATCGACCTGTGGCTGCCGGCAACGGATGCGCGCCCCGAACAGGCGTCGGCGCCGCTGGAGATCGACAACAGCCATCGCGATTGCGGCATCGCGCTGGTGGTGGATGACGAGGATCTGGTGCGCGCCAGTACGGCGCACATGCTCAGCGAATTGGGATATACGGTCGTGGAAGCGCATTCAGGCGAGGAAGCGCTCAGGTTGATGCATGGGTCCGACGAGATAGACCTGCTTGTTACCGATCATCTGATGCCGGGCATAACGGGCACCGATCTTGCCACGAAGCTGCGGGAGTTGCGGCCCGGTATGCGTGTGCTCGTCGTGTCGGGCTATGCGGAAGGAAAGGGCATCTCGCCCGATTTGCCGCGCCTGACCAAGCCGTTCAAGCAAAGCGATCTCGCCAATTGCCTGGCCCAGTTATGACGACATGGGTGGCATCCGCAATTTGCCGGTCCCTACCCGGCCGAGCGCCCAGGTCCGCCGCGCCTGTCGACCGCGACGGACCTGGTGATCGGATCAGCGCTCGATCTGGCTGACGTCGCGGACGGCGCCCTTGGCGGCGTTGGTGGTCATTGCGGCATAGGCGCGCAGGGCAGGCGAGACTTCGCGCTTGCGGCCGAAGGGCTTCCAGGCCTTCGCCCCCCGCGATTCCATTTCCGCGCGGCGCTCGGCCAGCAGGGCGTCGTCCAGGTCGACCTTGATGACGCGGGCCGGGATGTCGATCACGATCGGATCGCCGGTCTGGACCAGTGCGATCAGGCCGCCTTCGGCCGCTTCCGGCGAGACATGGCCGATCGACAGGCCCGACGTGCCGCCGGAAAAGCGGCCGTCGGTGATGAGCGCGCAGGCCTTGCCCAGCCCCTTCGACTTCAGATAGCTGGTCGGGTAGAGCATTTCCTGCATGCCGGGACCGCCCTTTGGCCCTTCATAGCGGATGACGACGACGTCCTTTTCCTTGACTTCGTTGCCCAAAATGCCCGCGACCGCCGCGTCCTGGCTTTCATAGACGCGCGCGGTGCCGTGGAAGACGAGGATGCTCTCGTCCACGCCCGCCGTCTTGACGATGCAGCCTTCGGGCGCGAGGTTGCCGAACAGCACGGCCAAGCCGCCATCCTTGGAGAAGGCATGGTCGGCCGAGCGGATCACGCCCTTTTCGCGGTCGGTGTCCAGTTCTTCCCAGCGCTCCGACTGGCTGAACGCGGTTTGGGTCGGCACGCCGCCGGGCGCGGCGCGGTAGAAGTTGCGCACGTCCTCGCTGTTGGTGCGGCCGATGTCCCAGCGCGCGAGCGCGGCGGCCATGGTCGGCGCATGGACGGTCGGCAGGCTGGCGTCGATCAGGCCGGCGCGCTCCAGTTCGCCCAGGATCGCCATGATGCCGCCGGCGCGATGGACGTCCTCCATATGGACGTCGTTCTTGGCGGGCGCGACCTTGCACAGGCACGGCACGCGGCGCGACAGACGGTCGATGTCGGCCATGGTGAAGTCGATCCCGCCTTCATAGGCGGCAGCGAGCAGGTGCAGCACGGTGTTGGACGACCCGCCCATGGCGATGTCGAGGCTCATGGCATTTTCGAACGCGGCGAAATTGGCGATGCTGCGCGGCAGGACGCTGGCGTCGTCCTGCTCATAATAGCGCTTGGTGATGTCGACGATGACATGACCGGCTTCGCGGAACAGCCGCTCGCGGTCCGAATGGGTCGCCAGCGTGGAACCGTTGCCCGGCAGCGAGAGGCCCAGGGCTTCGGTCAGGCAGTTCATCGAATTGGCGGTGAACATGCCCGAACAACTGCCGCAGGTCGGGCAGGCGGAACGCTCGATCGTCTGCACTTCTTCGTCAGTGTAATTTTCGTCGGCGGCGACGACCATCGCGTCGACCAGGTCGAGCGCGACCTTCTTGCCGCGCACGGTGGCCTTGCCCGCTTCCATCGGCCCGCCCGACACGAAGACGACGGGGATATTGAGGCGCATGGCGGCCATCAACATGCCGGGCGTGATCTTGTCGCAGTTGGAGATGCAGACGATCGCGTCGGCGCAATGGGCGTTGACCATATATTCGACGCTGTCGGCGATGAGGTCGCGACTGGGCAGCGAATAGAGCATCCCGCCATGGCCCATGGCGATGCCGTCATCGACGGCGATGGTGTTGAATTCCTTGGCGACGCCGCCCGCGGCCTCGATCTCCCGCGCGACAAGCTGGCCCAGATCCTTCAGATGGACATGGCCCGGCACGAACTGGGTGAATGAATTGGCAATGGCGATGATCGGCTTGCCGAAATCCTCGTCCTTCATGCCCGTCGCGCGCCAAAGCCCGCGCGCGCCCGCCATGTTGCGGCCGTGGGTGGTGGTGCGGGAGCGGTAGGCGGGCATTGCAACGGTCCTTCAAGGCGGTGGAAGCGGACCCCTTACAGGCTGGGGGCGGTCAGCGAAACATATTATTCCCTTTGGCCGCCCATGTCAGGCTTTGCGCATGTTGGCGGCTATGGCCGCGTCATTTTGTTGCGGGCGGCAGGGTGCGCGGCTGGACCGGAACTTCATGAAGATGATGCATGTCGCCTGTGAGTGTTTTTCCATAAAGTTCATGCCTTTCAATGGCTTGCTATCTTTCCTCTATCAGCTTGCGGGCCTGTAGGACAGCGGCGTCGCGCGCGGCGGCTGATGTCCCATGATGGGATCGCAGCGCGTGCCCGCCAAACAGCATGCTGGCGCTGGCGAATATCATGGTTAAGAAATGCTTATGTCCGCCATTCGCCTCCGCCTGTCCATGCTGCGTCCCCTTGCTCTGGCCGGCGCAATGGCGCTGGCGATGCCCGCCGCAGCGCCCGCCCAGTCGCAGGGCGGCGCGCAGCAGTTGGCGCCGGGCGGCTATCGCTGGCTGGGGCAGGGGTCGTGGGACGGCCCGATCTACATGGTCATCAGCATCGAAAAACAGATGATCCATGTCTATAGCGGCGACCAGTTGATCGGGCTCGCCAGCGTATCGACGGGAATGAAGGGGCATCGCACCCCGACCGGCGACTATCCGATCCTGCAGAAGCGGCAATGGCACCGCTCCAACCTCTACAGCAATGCGCCCATGCCCTATATGCAGCGGCTGACCTGGGACGGGATCGCGCTCCATGCCGGGCATAATCCGGGCTATCCCGCCAGCCACGGCTGCATCCGCCTGCCCTATGCCTTCGCCCGCGACCTGTTCGCGCTGACGAAGATGGGGACGCTGGTGGAGGTGACGCAGGCGCGGCTGACCGCGGCGCTGCAATATGATGCGCTGGTGCTGGGCGATCCGGGGAGCCAAGTGGTGACGTTCGGGCCGGCGCGGAGCGAGCGGATGACGCTGCCTCCGCCAGCGCGTGACGATGCGGGCGGTGTGCCGAGGCTGGAGGTCGATCCGGCGATTTTCGGGATGGTGCGGGGGTAGCGTGCGCTGCCTGTCGCGGGCGTTTGAACAGGCGTACTGCCGCGTAGAGTTTGGCCTGAGGCTAGGTGTAATGGCGGGACG